>JBDIAM010000084.1:0-11900 GCA_039812445.1 Piscicoccus intestinalis
GCCTGAGCTCTGACGGGATGAACTCACTGCAGTTCCTGGCCGGCGACCCTACGACCTTCGCCACGGAGGTGTGGGGTCGCCGGCTCCTCGTTCGGCACATTCCGCCCGCCGACCTCGACGGCGTCTTCGGGATCGAGCAGGCCGACCGGCTGATCACCTCGAGCGCGCTGCGCACCCCGCAGCTGCGCCTGGCCAAGGACGGCTCGGTGCTCGCCGAGTCGCGCTACACCCGGCACGCGACGATCGCGGGCAAACCGATGACCGGCCTCGTCGATCCGCGCAAGGTCATCGACCTCTTCACAGACGGCGCGACGATCGTCTTCCAGGGGTTGCAGCGTTACTGGGACCCGCTGCGGCGCCTCGTGCGTGGCCTCGAGGAGGAGCTCGGGCACCCCTGCCAGGCCAACGCCTACCTGACGCCGCCCGGCTCGCAGGGGTTCGCGCTGCACAAGGACACCCACGACGTCTTCGTGTTCCAAACGTTTGGCACAAAGGACTGGGAGGTGCACGACGACAGCGGCGCTCACCAGGTGCTGATGGAACCGGGCACGTGCATGTACCTTCCGACCGGTACACCGCACATGGCGCGCACCCAGGCCACCGCGTCGCTGCACGTCACCGTCGGCATCAACCGGTTCGTGTGGCGCGACCTGCTGCGCAAGGTCGTGGAGCCGGCACTCGCCGACGAGGCGTTCGCCGGTCCGCTGCCCGCGCGGTTGTTCGACGACACGGAGGCGCTTGCCGCGGCGCTGCGGGCCAAGGTCGACGAGCTCACCGCCGCGCTCGCGGGGGCCGATCTCGACGGGCTCGTCCGCGCCGAGGAGGTGCGTTTCGAGTCGGGTCGTCAGCCCCTGCTCGAGGGTGCGCTGCTCGACCGGTTGGAGCTGTCGCGGATCGATGCGCAGACCGTGCTGCGACGCCGCGCCGGGAGCACGTGCGTCGTGCGACCGGCCGGCGACGACCTGCGGTTGCTGCTCGGAGACCGGTCGATGACCGTGCCCGGTCGCATCGGCGACGCGGTGCGTCGCGTCGCCGCCACCGACGGCGAGCTGCGCCCCGCGGACCTGCGCGACGTGCTCGGCGACGAGAGCGCGCTCGTGTTGTGCCGCCGGTTCGTGCGCGAGGGCCTGTTGGAAGTGGTGCGATGACCACCGGCGGCACCGACAGCAGCGGCGCCCGGCGCGACCGCCCGCGTCGGCTGCCGTTGGAGGTCCCGGCCGCCGAGGCGGCCGGGCTCGCGAAGGCCACGCAGCGGTTCCGATGCTCGGTCGACAGCGAGGCGCGCGACGAACCGCTGACCGCCACCGCCTCCACGGTCTCGGCGTTCCTCCTCCTGGAGGACCCGGGGCCGTGGGGGCCGGCGGTGCTGCAGTGCCTGCGGGTGCCGGAGCCGGTGCGCGCCCGCGCCGCCGCGTGGGAGCGCGAACTCGGCATCCGGCCGCTGCTCATCCGCCGCACCGGCCGGCAGGAGGGCGGGCCGCGGCGCGTGTTCGTCGTCAACGCCCGGTACGGCTGGGCGCAGACCGCGCGTCTCGACTCACTGGCCGCCGTCGCCGACTGGGACCTGTCCGGCGCGACCGGGCCGCACGGAGTCGGGCTGGAGCCGCACGACGAGCCGATCCTGCTCGCCTGCACCCACGGGCGCCACGACGCCTGCTGCGCCGAACGCGGCCGACCGCTCGCTCGCGCGCTCGCCGCGGAGTTCGGCGACCTCGTCTGGGAGAGTTCGCATCTGGGCGGCGACCGGTTCGCCGCCAACCTGCTCGTGCTGCCCGACGGGCACGCTTACGGGCGCCTGGACCCCGACTCCGGGCCGCGGGTCGTCGCAGACCACTTCGCCGGGCGACTCTCGTTGGAGCACCTGCGCGGTCGCACGACCGTGCCGTGGGTGTCGCAGTACGCCGAACACGTCGTGCGCGAGCGGCTCGGCGAGACCCGCCTCGACGCGGTGACCAGCCGCGTCATGGTGCGCCGCCGCGGCCACGCCGTTGTGCAGGTGCGCGTCGGCGACGAGGTGCAGGAGGTCGCCGTCGACGTCGACCGCGCGCCGGAGGCCCGCCTCACCTGCGGCAGCGAGCGCACCTCCCGCGCCCCGCGCTACTCCACCCCTGCCGTCGACTGATTCGACTCCCGTGAACGTCCCTGAAAACTGCGTGTCGCGGTGAAACCTGCGACACGAACAGCAGTTCTGGCCGCGACACGCAGTTTTCAGGGACGTTTTTCAGGGACGTTGGGGGGACGTTGGGAGGCGTTGGCTAGGTGAAGAGGGCTTGGCCGATGTGGGTCTCGCCGTCGCGGACGCCGGGGGGCACGGCGAAGAGCGCGGACGCGCGGTGCTGGAGGTACTCCATGATCCCGTCTTCGCGCGACATGCGGGTCTGCATCGGGATGTACTGCGTGCGGGGGTCGCGCACGTAGGCGATGAAGAACAACCCCGCGTCCAGGCGCCCGAGCGAATCGTTGCCGTCGGTGTAGTTGTAGCCCCGCCGGAGCATCCGTACGCCGTTGTTCTGGCTCGGGTGCGCCAGCCGCACATGCGAATTCATCGCCATCAGCGGTGCGCCGCCGCGGCCGGTGAGGGCGAAGTCGGGCTCGGAGAACTCGCTGCCGCCGCTGAGCGGGGCGCCCTCGCGGCGGTCGCGGCCGAAGAGCGTCTCCTGCTCGCGCAGCGACGTGCGGTCCCACGTCTCGATGTTCATCGCGATCCGCCGCGCGACGAGGTAGGAGCCGCCGGCGAGCCAGTCGGCCGCCGCGTCGTCGCCCGCGCCGACCCACACGTGCTCGTCGACGAGGTTGGGATCCTCGGCCTTGAGATTGGCCGTGCCGTCCTTGAAGCCGAACAGGTTTCGCGGGGTGGCCTGCGCCGTCGACGTCGAGGAGGTGCGTCCGAAGCCCAGCTGGCTCCAGCGCAGCGCCGCCGTGCCGAACGCGATCCGCGACAGGTTGCGCACCGCGTGCACCGCGACCTGCGGGTCGTCGGCGCACGCCTGCACGCACAGGTCGCCGTCGCTGCGCGCCGCGTCGAGGTTGTCGCCGGGAAAATGCGGGAGCCGGGCCAGCGCCTGCGGCTGCCGGGCGGCGAGCCCGAACCGGTCGCGCCCCGTCGCGTCGCGGAACAGCGAGGGACCGAACCCGAAGGTCAGCGTGAGGTGCCCCGCGGTGAGATCCTCGGCCTCCCCGGTGTCGTTCGGGGGCGCGTCGTAGGAGGTGGGGTCGCCGCCGACCGGCCGCCCGGCGGTCATCTCCGCCGCCGCGGCCGTCCACGCCGTGAGCAGCGCGACGAGGTCGTCGCGGCTGTCGGTGCGCAGGTCGAACGCGGCGAAGTGCATCCGGTCCTGCGCCGGCGTGACGATGCCGCCCTGGTGCTCCCCGTGGAACGGGTAGGCGTCGGAGGCGGTCGGCGCGGCAGCCTCCTCCGGCGCCGAGCCCGTCAGCCGCCCGCCGGCGAAGCCCGCGGCCGTCAGCGCCGCACCGGCTCCGGCCAGCCCGAGCACACCGCGTCTACTGACGCCGCGGCGCCTGCCGTCACGGCCATCAGGCGGCGCGCCCGTGCGAGACTCGCCGCGGGCCGACACGTCGGCCCTCTCGTCGGCCCTCTCGTCGGTCCTCGAGTCCGCCCCCGCGTCGGGCTCGGCCGGGGAGGCCGGCGCGCCGGCCCTGTCGCCACGCATCAGACGACGGCCGCGGTGACCTTGCTCAGCGGCTCGCTCAGCGCGTTGACCGCGTCGGAGAGCTGCTTGACCTGCGCCTCGCTGAGCTTGTCGTAGGTGACGAAACCGTCTCCCTGCTTGTGCTGGTCGAGCAGCTTCTGCAACTCGGAGAAGCGCAGCTGGATCTGGGAGTCCAGGGCCGCATCGCGCTTCGTCAGGATCGGCCGCAGCCCCTCCCACGCGACCTTCGCGCCGTCGACGTTCGCCTGGAAATCCCACAGATCAGTGTGTGACCAGGCCTCCTCCTCGCCGGTCACCTTGCCGGTTGCGACCTCGTCGAGCAGGCCCTTGGCGCCGTTGCCGATCTGGTCGACGGTGTACGTCATGTCACGCGTGCGGTCGTACAGGGTCTGGGTGTCGGCGACGAGTTGGTCGGCGATCTGCTTGCGCTGCGCGTCGGTGAGCTTGGTGTAGCCGGTCTTCGGCGGCCACAGGTCCTTCTCGGCGACGTGCCAGCCGGTCCACTTCTGGCCCGGCTCCAGGTCGGCCTCGCGCAGGTCCATCCGCGGGTCGAGGTCGCCGAAGCTCTCGGCGACGGTCTCGATGCGCTCCCAGTGCACGCGCGTCGGGGCGTACAGCGCGCGGGCCTTCGCCTCGTCGCCGGCGGTGAACGCGGCCGCGAACTCCTTGGTGCCGGTGAGCAACTGCTCGGTCTGGTCTTTGACGTAGGAGGCGTACTGGGTGTTGGCCTGCTCGACGAGCTGCGGGTCGGAGCCCGCGTCGAGGTCGGCCCCGGAGTCGGTGACGGTGAACGCGCTGCGGATGCCGTCGCCGACCATGCCCGGCTTGCACGCCGTGTAGTAGTTGCCCGGCGCGGCGCGCACGACGAGGTCGCGGCTCAGGCCCGGCCCGATGTTCTCGACCTCCCCGACGATCCGCAGCCCGTCGTCGGCGAGCAGGTAGAACTCGGTGACCTTCGAGCCGCCGTTGGTGACGTTGAAGACGAGGTTGCCCGAGCCGGCCTGGTTCGCCGACACCTCGCACGCGGAGTCGGTGGAGGTCACCGCGAGGGCGCCGCTACCGGAGGAGCCGGCGCTGCCGGCCGATCCCGCGGAGGGGGCGTTGTCGGTGCATCCCGCGAGGGTGACCAGGGCGGTCGCCGCGCCGAGGGCGAGCAGGCGAGGCGAGCGGGGGCGGATCATGCACGGGCTCCTTGCGTGGTGGTGGTCGTGGAGGTGGGCTGCGGGCCGGCCGCGGCGGGCGGGTTCGGTCGGCGGACCCGTCGGATGAACAGAGCGAAGACGGGCACGACGTACCCGACCCAGGCGATCGCCTCGAGCCAGGTCGTGGCGGGGGAGAAGTTGAGAGTGCCCTTGAGGAGGGCGGCGACCCAGCCGCTCGGGTCGATGATGTGGCTGACATCGAAGGCGAGGTGGTGCAGGCCGGGCAGGATGCCCGCCTCCTGCAGGTCGTGGATGCCGTACGCGAGCACCCCGGCGGCGACGAGGATGAGGAACCCGCCGGTCCACGCGAAGAACCTGCCGAGGTCGAGGCGCACCGCGCCCTTGTAGACGAGCCAGCCGAGCGCGACCGCGGTGAGCAGCCCGAGCAGGGCGCCGAACAGCGGCGCGGTCGTCGACGCGTTGTCGCGGGCGGCCGCCTGCGTGGCGGCCCACAGGAACAGGGCCGTCTCCAGGCCCTCGCGCCCGACGGCGAGCATCGCGACGAGCACGAGGCTGCCGCGGCCGGCCTGGGCGGCGGCGTCGACCTTGCCGCGCAGTTCACCCGACAGCCCGCGGGCCGAGCGGGCCATCCAGAAAATCATCCACGTGACGAATCCGACGGCGATGATCGACAATCCGCCGCCGATCGCTTCTTGCGCCTCGAACGTCAGGCCCTTGGGGCCGAAGGTCAGCAGCGCCCCGAAGCCCAGGGAGATCGCGATCGCCGCCGCGACGCCGCCCCAGATCTGCGGCAGCAGGTGACGGCGATCCGAGCGCACGAGATAGGCGATGAGGATGACGACCACGAGGCTGGCCTCGAGCCCCTCGCGGAGCCCGATCAGGTAGTTGGCGAACATGGCGACCCTCTCGGCCGGCGATGCAGACGCGACCTGGTCGCGCACATGAACCCGCTAAAAATAGGTAAGGCTTGCCTCACATGCAAGGGGGTGTGGGCGATCGTCTCAGGACGAGACCCGAGCCGGTCGGTGCCCTCGGGGCGGGTGGCGCCGCCTCACGTCTGGAACACCTCGATCTCCACGTCCTGCGGCGTCGCCAGGCTGGCGCGGTGACCCGCCGGTGCGGGGATGTCGGTGATGCGCCAGCGGGTCGACGCGCCGGGATCGTCGATGGTGATGACGCCGCTGCGGGCGTCGAGCGTGGCCGGGTCGTCGCGCAACCCGACGCCCAGGGCCTTGAGCGCCGCCTCCTTCGCGGTCCACCAGCTCGTCGCGAGGGCGAGCGATTCGCGTCCGGCGGTGGCCAGCACACCCAGTTCGCCGGGGCTGAACACGACGTCGTTGCCGAGCAGGGAGGCCAATCCCTCGACGAGCTCGACGTCGATCCCGCACGGCACCCGCGCGGCGGCCACGAGCACGACCTGCCCGGCGTGCGCGATCGAGACGTGCGCGTCCACCGCGGACCCGTCGACCGTCGGTCGGGGCCGGCCGCGCGTCGGGCCGTCCGCGTCGACCGCGAGGCGGACCGTCTCCGCGCCGACCCCGAGCAGTTCGTGGATCGCCTCGCGCGCGAGCCGCCGGCCGGTCGCGTGCCGCGCGGCGTCGATCTCCCGCCGGAACGCCGCGCACCGCTGCCGCTCCCGGGGAGTGAGCAACGGGTCGTCGATCGCCGCGGGATCGGGTGCGGCGCCGAGCGCGACGATTCGTGTGCGCGCTTCTGCCGGAAGCTGATTCACCAGGGCTCCTGTCGTGGGTCGAGCAGAGTCTGCCGCGATCGCGGCCTCGCCGTGTGGGTAGCTCGTCCCGTGGCACCGGGTGCGGAAAATTCGGGAGAGGTGGTCTAGTTAGGTAAGCCTTGCCTTTGCTACGGTGCCGCGAGTAAGGCTCACCTAACCTCTCACGGGAAGGTTCCGTCGACGTGCCCATCCCCAGGATCAGGCCGTATTCGTTCGATGCCGACACCGGCGTCGCGGACAACGTGACCAGCTGGCGGCTCGAGCCGCACCGGGCCGTGCTGCTCGTGCACGACATGCAGTCGCACTTCGTCTCGAAGTTCGATCGCGCGGCCGATCGCCCGGCGCAGACGGCGTCCCCGTCCGAACCGCACGCCGGGCAGCTCGACGTGGCGATCGGGTCGATCGGCCGGCTCGCGCAAGCGGCGCGCTGGGGCGCGGTTCCGGTGATCTACACCGCTCAGCCGCCCGCGCAGCGGCCCGTCGACCGGGCGCTGCTGACCGACTTCTGGGGGCCGGGACCGGCGGACCGGCGCGCGACGGGAATCATCCCGCAGCTGGCTCCCGACGAGGGCGACACCGTGCTGACCAAGTGGCGGTACAGCGCGTTCTACCGCTCCGACCTGGGGGCGCGGATGGCCGCCGAGGGCCGCGACCAGCTCGTCATCACCGGGGTGTACGCCCACATCGGGTGCCTGACCACGGCGCTCGTCGCGTTCATGGAGGGCATCCAGGTGTTCTTCGTCGCCGACGCGATGGCCGACTTCGGTCTCGACGACCACGTCATGGCGGCGCGCTACGTCGCCCGACGCTGCGGCCAGGTCGCCACGACCGAGGCGGTGCTGCAGGCCCTGCGCCGCGCCGACCCGGCCCGGGAGCCGGTGACCGGCCCTCGCGCGGCCGACGGCCGCGTGGGTGAGCGGGTCGCGGCGGGCCGGCGGTGACCCCCGCCGTGCTGGCGGGGGCCCGAGCGGCCGCGGCCCGAGAGACACCGGCTCCGCAGGCTCCGGTCCGAGAGACGCCGGCTCCGCAGGCCCCGGCGCTCGACGCCGACTTCGTCTTCGCGTCCGGCGGGACGCTCGTGTCCGGCGAGCGCGGCCCGGACATCGCGCTGCCCGCACTCGCGGACGCCGGCCCGGGCCGGATCGGGCGGCTCGCGCTCGAGGCCCTCGCCGACCGGCCCGGCTCCCTCGCCTGCGGGCTCGTGCCGTTCGACCCTGCGCAGGCGCCGCGGCTGTTCGTGGTGCAGCAGCCGGTCCGGAGACGGTTCGACGGCGCGACCGCCTCCGCGCCCGCGCCGGTGGTCGAGTCCGTGGCCGCGTCGGCGGGCGACGCGGCGGCGCCGCCCGAGGCGACGGACGAGCGGTACCAGCGCGCGGTGGCCGCCGCCCTCGAGCGGATCGCCGAGGGGCCGCTGCGCAAGGTCGTGCTCGCGCGACACCTCGAGGTGGACGTCCGCGGCCTCGACGCCGGCGTCGTCTGGGCGCGACTGGCCGCCCGCAACCCGCACGGCTACACCTTCGCGGTGCGCGAGGGCGCCGACGTCTTTCTCGGCGCCTCACCCGAACTCGTCGCCGCCATCGACGAATCCGGGTTCGCCACCCATCCGCTGGCGGGTTCGAGCCCGCGCGATGGATCAGCCGCCCGCGACGCGGCCCGCGGCAGCGCGCTGCTCGCCTCGCAGAAGGACCGGCGCGAGCACGGCTTCGTCGTCGACCACATCGTCGCTCGACTCGCCCCGCTGCTCGGGCGGCTCGACGTGCCGAGCGCGCCCGGGCTGTTCGCCACCGACGCGATGCTGCACCTCGGCACGCGCGTGACCGGCACGCTGCGCCCCGGCGTCAGCTGCCTGGAGGCCGCGCTGACGATCCACCCGACACCCGCGGTGTGCGGGGTGCCGAGCGCCCGCGCCCTGGACGAGATCCGCCGGCTCGAGCCCGCGGGGCGCGATTGCTACGCCGGGCTCGTCGGCTGGATGGACGCCCGCGGCCACGGCCAGTGGGCGCTCGCGTTGCGCTGCGCCCTGCTGCGCGCCGGTCGCGCGCGCCTCTACGCCGGAGCCGGAGTGGTCGCCGGCTCCGTACCGGAGGCCGAGCACGCCGAGACCGCAGCGAAGTTCGCGACCATGACCGCCGCTCTCGCGCCCCCGCGCGAGACCCCGCCCGCAGGAGGGCCGCGATGACGTCACTGCAGGACAGCCCGGGGGTCACGCCGTACCCGCCGGAGGCGGTCGCCGCCTACCTGGCCGCGGGCCTGTGGGGTCGGCTGCGCATCGAGCAGCTCGTCGCCGATACGGCCGCCGACCGCCCGGGCGCGACCGCGGTCGTCGACGCCGACGGCTCCACCGACTACGCCGGGCTCGTGCGGCGGGTCGAGCGGGCCGCCGTCGACCTGCAGGTGCGCGGACTGCGCACCGGGCAGACCGTCGTGCTGCAGATGCCGAACACCGTCGACGCGATCGCCGTGCTGCTCGGGTGTTTTCGGCTCGGGGTGCGGCCGGTGCTCGCGCTCGCCGCGCATCGCGGCCAGGAGATCGCGGGGTTCATCGAGGCCGGCCGCGCCACCGCCTGGATCCTCGGTGACCTGCCCGGGGTCGACGCCGAGGCGCTCGTCGCCGACGTGCGCGCCCGGTTGGCGCACCGCGACCTGCCGGTACTGCGCCGGACCGGCTCCGGCGAGAGCGCGGTCGGCGAGAGCGCTCTCGACGAGAGCGGGGACGACTCCGGCGCGGGCCGTGGCCCCGCTTCGGGCGCGGTGCCGCAGCGGCACGCGGGCGCCGACGAACTCGCGTTCTTCCAGCTCTCGGGCGGCACGACCGGGGCCGGCAAGCTCATCCCGCGCGCGCACCGGGAGTACGCCTACTCGTTTCTGCGCAGCAACGAGTTGTGTGGCATCGACGCGCAGTCGGTGCTGGTCATCCCGCTGCCGGTGACCCACAACTTCCCGATGAGCTCGCCCGGCTTTCTCGGGGTGCTCGCCGCCGGCGGCACCGTCGTGCTGTGCCCGCACGGCGACCCCGCGACCGTCTGCGCCGCCGTGCAGGAGCATCGCGGCACCCACCTCATCGCCGTGCCGCCGCTCGCGCAGGTGCTGCTCGACTCCACCGCCCGCCACGACGCCGACCTGAGCAGCCTGCGCCGGGTGCTCGTCGGCGGAGCCCGGCTCTCACCGGCCGTCGCGCGGCGGATCCACACCGAGCTGGCTCCGCTGCAGCAGGTCTACGGGATGGCCGAGGGGCTCGTCTGCTACACCGACCCCGCCGACGACCTCGAGACGATCGTGACCACCCAGGGGCGGCCGATGTCGGCGCTCGATGAGGTGCGGGTCGTCGAGGCGGGCTCCGGCGGCTCCGGCGGCTCCGGCGGTTCCGAGGGATCCGGCGGGTCCGCCGGACCCGAGGGCTCAGGCGCCGATGTCGTCGAGGTGCCGGCCGGTGCGGTCGGCGAGTTGCAGGTGCGCGGGCCGTACACGATCCGCGGCTATTACTTCGGTGGGCCGCGCGAGCAGGCCGCGTTCACCGCCGACGGCTTCTACCGCACCGGTGACCTCGTGCGTCGTGACGCGACCGGCAGCATCACGGTCGTCGGGCGCACCAAGGAGCAGATCAACCGCGGCGGTGAGAAGATCTCGCCGGCCGAGGTCGAGGACGCGCTCCTGCGGCACCCCCGGGTGCACGACGCGTGCGTCGTCGGGGAGCCCGACGACCTGCTCGGGGAGCGGCTCGTCGCCTACGTCGTGCCGCGCCCGGACGAGGCCGATCGCGACGTCGCGCTGGACCGGCGGGTGCTGCGCCGACACCTGCTCGCGCAGTCGCTCGCGCCGTTCAAGATGCCCGACGGCTTCCGCGTCGTCCCCCACCTGCCGACGACGGCCGTCGGCAAGATCGCCCGGCGACGCGTCGGCCCGGACGCGAGTTCGCCGGGAGCCGGTGCGCCGACCGGCTCCGAATCCGGCTGCGGGCAGGCCGGTCCGGGCGAGACGCTCGACGTGCTGGGAGTCGGATTCGGGCCGGCGAACATGGCGTTGGCGATCGCGCTGCGGGAGACCAACGAGGTTCGGGCCGCGCAGGGCGCCCGGCCGCTGCGGGCGGCGTTCGTCGACGCGGCGGCGCGCACCAGCTGGCACGAAGGCATGCTGTTCGAGGACGCCTCGATGCAGGTGGCGTTCGCGAAGGACCTTGCGACGATGCGTAATCCGCGCTCGGACTTCACGTTCTTGCAGTTCCTCGCCGAGCGCGCGCGGCTCGCCGACTTCGTCAACCGCGGCTCGATGAGCCCGCTGCGGGTGGAGTTCGTCGAGTACCTGCGCTGGGCCGCCGCCAAGCTGCGCGACGACGTCACCTACGGCGCCCGGGTGGAGGCGGTGACCCCCGTGCTCGTCGACGGCGCCGTCACCGGCTACGACGTCGACATCCGCCGTGTGGACGGTGCGGAAGGCGTCGCCGGCGAGACTCGCGTGACCCGCCGGGTCCGGCACGTCGTGCTCGCCGCCGGGCTGCAACCCCGGCTCCCCGCGCAGGTGCGGCCCGGCCCTCGGGTCTGGCACTCCAGCGAGCACCTGTTCCGGGCCGACAGCCTCGACCCGCGGTGCGTGCGCGACGTGGTCGTCGTCGGTGGCGGGCAGAGCGCCGCCGAGGTCGTGCTGCACCTGCGCGGCCTGCTCGGAGACGACGCGCGGGTGCACGCCGTGCACGGGCGGTTCGGGTACTCGCCCGCCGACTCCTCGCCGTACGTCAACCGCATCTTCGATGCGGAATCCGTCGATGCGCTGTTCGACGCGCCCGAGTCGCAGCGGTCGCGGGTCGATGCGCTGCACGCCGGCACGAACGACTCGGTCGTCGCGCCCGCGACGCTGCAGACCCTGTACGACCTCGAGTATCGCGACCGATGGCTCGGGCGCGAACGGCTCGTGTGGCACCGCTGCACCCGCGTGCTCGGTGCCCGCGACACCGGGGACGCGGTCGAGGTGGAGCTGTTCGACGCGCTCGCCGACGCCACGACGACGCTGCGTGCCGACGCGCTCGTGTGCGCCAGCGGGTACCGGCCACTGGACCCGGGCGCGCTGCTCGGTGAGCATGCCGGGTTGCTGCGCCGCGACCCCCAGGGTCGGCCGGTGGCGCGCCGCGACTACGCCGCCACCTGGCAGGTGCCGGCGCGCGGCCAGCTGTTCCTCGTCGGCCAGACCCGCCACCAGCACGGCGTCTCCGCGACGCTGCTGTCGAACGCCGCCGTGCGCGCCGGCGAGATCGCCGCGGCGATCGCCGCCGAGTCCTCCGCCGAGTCCTCCGCCGAGTCCTCCGCCGAGTCCGGTGCCGAGTCCGGTGCCGAGCCGGGGGCC
>JBDIAM010000085.1:0-11870 GCA_039812445.1 Piscicoccus intestinalis
CAAGCGTCGCGTGGATCGCTGGCGTCGGGTAGGTCGCGAACCGTGAGGCCGGCGAATCGGCCCCCCGCAGTGCTGGACCCCGGGCGAGCGGCAGGGCAAGATCATCGCGGGCGGATTCGGCGTGGCGGGGGAGGGCGCATGGACAGGATCGAGCGCAGCGAGGAGACGTACGCGAGGCTGTTCGGGCCGCGCGACGTGACCGTGCATGAGGACGATCCCGAGCTGATGGAGATGCTGCGCGGCCTGATCTTCGGCGACATCTTCTCCCTCGGCGACCTCGACGATCGCACCCGCGAGCTCATCACCGTGGTGCTGCTCGCCACCCAGCAGACGCTGCCGCAACTCGGCGCGCACGTCGGGGCCGCACTCAACGTCGGCATCACCCCGCTGGAGGTGCGCGAGGCCATCTACCAGTGCGCACCGTTCATCGGCTTTCCCAAGACCCTCAACGCGCTGCACGTGGCCAACGAGGTGTTCACCCAGCGCGGCATCGAGTTGCCGCTGCCCTCGGCCGCGACCGTCGGACAGGAGGAGCGCTACGACGCCGGGCACGCCATGCAGTTTCCGCTCTACGGCAACGCGATGCGCGAGAACCTCGCCGACCTGCCCGGAGACTGGGGCCAGACCGTGCCGCGCCTGCTCACCGAGTTCTGCTTCGGCGACCTCTACACCCGCACCGGCCTCGACGTGCCCACCCGCGAGCTGCTCGTGCTCGCCATCCTCGTGGCCCTCGGCGACGCGCCCGTGCAGATCTTCTCCCACGCCATCGGCAACTTTCAGGCCGGCAACTCCAAGGAGAAGCTCGTCGCCGTCATCGTGCACGCGTTCCCCTACGTCGGTTTCCCCCGCGCCGTCAACGCCCTGCGCATCGTCAAGGAGCTGTGAGGCGGGTCGTCGCGTGACCCGCACTCCGTCCGCGGCCGGGACGGAGTGTCCACTCGGGGTGCGTCGAGTGGACACCGCACAGGGAAAGGTGCGAACGCGAGGCGCTGACCTGCGATGTTGCGCCGGGCAACGAAGGTGTCCACTCGTGAGTGGTCACTGCAGAGAGGGCTGTGCGAAAACCGCCGCCCCAGCTCAGCGGTCCGGAGCCAGCAGCACCCCGGTGAGTGCGTCGACGAGCGCGCCACCGACCATCGACCAGTCGACGGCCTGCCCCGACTCGCACGCCACCGCCTCCCGTTCGGCGCACGTGTGCACGACGAGGTTGCGCATCATCTGCAGCCGCAGCTCGAGGATCTCCGGGCGCAGCGGCGGCGCGAACGACCACATCGCCGCGCCGCCCTCGACGTGCGCCGAGACGATGCCCTCGTGCCACACCACGCTCGGCCCGAACACCGGGTCGGCCAGTGCCTGCGCGGTGAATCGCGCCGTCCAGCACGGGTTTCCCAGGGTGGCGAGATGCTCGGTGTAGGGCAGGGCCAGCGCCGCCACGTGGTCGTGCGGGTCGCTCGACCCGCGGGACGCCCGAAGGTGCGCCAGGGTGCGGGCGTGCACCGCGTCGGCGTGCCCGCGGCAGATCGCCCGCACGAGGTCGTCCTTGGTGCCCACGTGGTAGGCGACCGCGGAGTTGTTCGCCTGACCCGCCTCCTGCGCCACCTGCCGGTTCGACACCTGCGCCAGCCCGTGCTCGGCGTAGAGTCGCTCGGCCGTGCGCAGCAGCAACGCCCGCGTCGACTCCGCCGCGCGCGGACGCGTGCGGGCGCTCACCGGCTCACCACCGCACCGGCACCTCCTCCAGGCCACCGACGAGCAGGCCCTCCTGCCGCCGCAGCTCCTGCGCCGGCACCGCCAGCTCCAGCGTCGGCAGCCGCTCGAGCAGCACCGACAGCACGGTCTGCAGCTCGACGCGCGCGAGCGCCTGCCCGAGGCACGAGTGCGCCCCGACCCCGAACGAGATGTGCGGGTTGGGAGACCGATCGAGCACCATGTCGTCGGCCCGATCGAAGACGCTCTCGTCGCGGTTGGCCGAGGCCATCACCGACCACACCGTCGTCTCCGCCGGGATCGTCGTGCCCGCGATCTCGATCTGCTCGTCGACGTGCCGCGACAGCGCGAAGCCGAGGTTCGCGTCGAAGCGCAGGGCCTCCTCGACGGCCGTGCGCACCAGCGAGCGGTTGGCCACGAGGGCATCCCACCGAGAACGCGGAGCGAGCAGCATCGAGACCATCTTGCCGATCATGTTGGCC
Organism: Piscicoccus intestinalis; assembly: GCA_039812445.1. Taxonomy (GTDB): domain Bacteria; phylum Actinomycetota; class Actinomycetes; order Actinomycetales; family Dermatophilaceae; genus Kineosphaera; species Kineosphaera intestinalis_A. The sequence goes on from JBDIAM010000085.1 coordinate 2,190, forward strand.
GTCGTCTCGTGCCCGGCGATCAGCAATCCCATTCCGGTCATGACGAGTTCGTGCTCGGTCAGCTCGCCCTCCGGGGTGTCGGCGCCCCGCACCAGCGCCGACAGCAGGTCGTCGCCCGGGTGCTCGCGCCGGTCGTTCACGTGCCCCTGGATGTAGGTGTACAGCTCGATGCCGGCCGCGATCATCTCTTCCTGGCTGTACCGCGTGAGGTTGAGGATGCGGTCCGACCACTCCGAGAACCGCTCCCGGTCGCTCGCCGGCACCCCGAGCAGCTCGCAGATGACGAACACCGGCAACGGAAAGCCGAGCGCCGCCTTGAGGTCGGCCGCCCCGCCCGCGGGGGCCGAGGCGACCATCTCGTCGATCAGCTCGTGGGCGATCCGCTCGATGCCCGGCTGCAGCGCCCGCACCCGCTTGACGGTGAACGTGCGCCCGAGGATGCGCCGCCAGTGCAGGTGCCGCTCGCCGCTGAACAGCTCGCTGCCCGCCGCGAGCATCGTGTCGTCGCCGCCCGCGCCGGCCGGGTCGCCGGTCAGCGAGCCCCGCTCGAAACGCGGGTCGGCGAGCATCTCGCGCACGTCGGCGTAGCGGGTCAGCACCACCCCGTCGGCCCCGTTCTCGGCGCGCACCTTGGCCACGGGGCACCCCGTGCGCAGCCGGGCCCACTCCGGGGGCGCCCCCAGCGCGTTCGGCGGGTCGAACGGAAAAGCCAGGCGCTCCTCGTCGGAGGCGGTGTGCTGGGTCTGCGTCATCGGGACGTCCTCACTGCAGTCGGGAAGCTCGCGGGTTATGTTAAGTCACCTGACTGAAAACGCCATGAGGAGGCGGTGTGATGCGTATCGAGGCCGACACGGAGGTCTGCATCGGCGCGGGGCAGTGCGTGATGACGGCGCCGGAGCTGTTCGACCAGAGCGACGACGACGGCGTCGTCATCGTGCTGGAGCCCGAGCCCGGCCCGCAGTTCGCGGCCCAGGCCCGGGAGGCGGTCGGGCTGTGTCCCTCCGGGGCGCTGCGGCTGCGCGAGTAGTCGCGGGGGCTCGCCGACAGCCGCGAGCGAGCGCGGGCAGCCCGAGAATCCGCGCCCCCCAGCTCAACCCACGGCCTCGAAACCCGGCGGGCGATCAGGCAGGATTGTGGATATGTCCCCAGAGCATCGGCGCGTGATGCGGTCCCGGCAGATCTTCGTCACGCTGTCGGCGGTGTTCTGCGTCGTCGGCACGCTGTTCGGCACCGGGGTCATCGGCACCCGCGTCGCGGAGTCCTCCGGTGGCGACCTCGCCGCCGACGCCACGCTCATCGCCCCGGCGGGCACGGCGTTCTCGATCTGGAGCCTGATCTACCTCGGGTTGCTCGCGTACACGGTCCGGCAGTGGCTCACGCCGTTCGCCGACACCCCGCGGCACCGCGTCACCGCCGGGCTCGCCGCGATCTCGATGATCCTCAACGCGCTCTGGCTGCTCGTCACCCAGGTCGGCTGGATCGGCCTCAGCGTGCTCGTCATCGTCGCGCTGCTGCTCACCCTCGGGCTGCTCGCCGCCCGCCTGCTCGACCGACCCGAGCCCGGGATCAGCGAATTCGTCGTCGTCGACGGCACCTTCGGGCTCTACCTCGGCTGGGTGTGCGTGGCGGTCTGCGCCAACATCGCTGCCGCCTTCGTCGGCTGGGGCCTGCCGTCCGAGGGCGCGCTCGCGGTCACCGCGACGATCGTCGTGCTCGCGGTCGTCGTCGCCGTCGCGTGGTTCCTCGGCCGCCGGCTCGGCGGCAACTGGTTCGTCGCCGCCGGCATCACGTGGGGCCTGGCGTGGGTCGGCGTCGCGCGGCTCACCGACGACCCGGAGTCGGTGCCGGTCGGCATCGCCGCCCTCGCCGCGGCCGCCGCCGTGCTCTTCGTGACGTGGCGCGGCAGCCAGGAGCAGCCCGCCGACCGCCTCTACCGCGGCAACCATCGCGACCGCGGTGACCACCAGGGCGACCACGGCAATCACGGCAACGGCAGGGGCGGCGAGCCGCGCCCGGTCGAGCCGGGCGCGCCCGACACGACCGCCTCCACGAGGCCGACCCTGCCTACCGCGGCTCCTGCGGGTCCCGGCCCAGCGCCGTCACCAGCCGGTCCAGCAGCGGAGCCTGTGCCGCCACCAGCCGGCGCCGAGCCGGCTCCAGGGGCATCCACTGAGCCCGATCGACCTCGGGAAAGCTGAGCACGCGCCCCGACCCGCGGGGCCATTCCAGCTCGACGAGATTGCTCGCCGCGTACGAGAGCGACGCGGGGGCCTCGACGGCGAAGGCCGTCACCACCTTGCCGCCACGCTGGCGCACCTGCCCGAGCTCGAGCCAGTCCCCGGCCGGCGCGGGCACGCCGATCTCCTCGGCGAACTCGCGGGCGGCGACGGCCTCCGGCTCCTCGAGGCCCGGGTCGTACTCGCCCTTGGGGATCGACCACGCGGCGTCGTCCTTGCGCGCCCAGAACGGCCCGCCCATGTGCCCGAGGAAGACGAGCAGCTCCCCGGCCTGCACGCGGTAGGCGAGCAGCCCCGCGCTGTGCCGGGTCACGAGCCGGTCACCGAGCGCAGCGCCACGACGATCGCCGTGCCGAGCGCGGAGTAGATCGTCGCCCAGATCAGCGAGCCGACGACGACCGCCGGCAGGTAGCGGCTCAGCGGCATGCGCATCGCGCCGGCCGTCGCGTTGATCGCCGTCTGCAGCCCGATCGTCGCGAACGACAGGGCGACCGCACCGGCTCCCCACCGGGCCACGAGCCGCTCGGCCCGCGGCATCGCCTCACGGTCGAGCCGGAGGCGGAAACGCGACTTACCGGCCCCCGCCCGCACCCCGCGGGCGATCCAGTACGTGGCGTTGGCGCGGATCATGACGATGACGAACAAGGTGGCGAACGCCGCGGCCAGCGGCAGCTCGTTGATGCGTTCCACCACCTGTGACCACCCCTGCGGCGCCGGCTCGAGACGCTCTGCGCCCGGGCCGAGATCCCCCGCGGGCGCGCGTCCTCGCAGCCTAACAGCGCTCAATATGCGGAACTGACCGTGCTAATGGCGCCCTGGCCTCGGTGTGTGCCCTCGATACGGCAGACTCGCCCCCATGCGAGCCGCACAGATCGACCGCTTCGGCGGTCCCGAAGAGTTCCACCTCGTCGACGACCGGCCGACCCCCTCGCCCGGGCCCACCGACGTGCTGGTCCGGGTGTTCGCCGCGGGCGTCAACCCCATCGACTACAAGATCCGTGACGGCTCCTCCGGCGTGGCCAAGAAGCTGGGCCCCGACGACTTTCCGCTCGTGCTCGGCCGCGAGGGCTGCGGCGAGATCGCCGCCGTCGGCGACGAGGTCGACGACCTGCAGGTCGGGCAGCGGGTGTTCGGACTCGCGCCGATGGGCCACCCCGGCGGCTTCTACGCCGAATACGTCGTGCTGCCCGCCACGAGCATGGCCCCCGCGCCGCAGGAGGTGCCCGACGTCGTGCTCGCCGGCACCGCCCTCGCCGGCATCACCGCCTGGACCGCCGTGCACGACCTCGGCAAGGTCACCGCCGACGACATCGTGCTCGTGCACGGCGCCGGAGGCGGGGTGGGCCAGTTCGCCGCCCAGCTGTGCCTGGCCGCCGGCGCCACCGTCTACGGCACCGCCTCCGGGCGGCACCGCGAGCGCATCAGCAGCTGGGGCGCCCACCCCGTCGACTACACGACCGAGGACTTCACGGCCGTTACCCCGCGGCCCACCCTCATCATCGACGGCGTCTACTACGGCACGTACGAGCCCTCGATGGACCACCTCGCCCCCGGCGGCCGCATCGTCATGCTGCCCACCCTGGCCGACCTGGAGCCCGCGAAGTCCCGCGGCATCGACATCTCCGTGCCCGCGATCGTGCCCGACCGCGACCGGCTCTCCGCGCTCGCGGCGACCGTGGCCGCCGGGCACATGCACGTCGAGGTCTCCGCGGTGCTGCCGCTGGAGGAGGTCGCCCGCGCCCACGAGATCGTCGAATCCGGCCACGCCACCGGCAAAGTCGTGCTCGACGTCGCGGGCATTCCGGTGTGAGCCCGGCGCCGACGCGACGGCGGGCTCGTCAGCGGGTCACGCGGAACAGGCCCTTCGCGCCGCGCTCGGCGTCGACCATGATGTGCGAGACGAACGGGTACGTGCCCGGCTCGTCGAAGGTCAGTTCGACGAACCCGCCCTGCGCGGTCTGCAGCCCGAGGGCCTGACCGCCTCCGGTCGCGGGGCCGCCCGTGACGCCCGGGGTGCGGCCGTCGCGCAGCAGGTAGGCGCCCTCGGCCCACATGGTGTCGAACTGACTCCCGATGACGTGGAACGACATCGGCCGGTTCGGCCCGGCCGACAGCACCCAGATGCGCACCTTCTCCCCGACCCGCGCGGTGAGCGGCTGGTGCACGTACTGCCACGCGTAGCCGTTGAACACGACCGCGTCGGGGCGTTCGGCGTTGACCTTCTCCACCGCGACCGGCGCCCCCTGCGGCCCGAGGAAGATCTCGGACTGCACGAACACGAACGAGCGGTCGGCCGGCGGCAGGTCTTCGGGTTCGACGACCACCGCGCCGTGCATGCCCGCGGCGATGTGCGCGGACATCGGTGCCGTCGAGCAGTGGTAGAGCCAGATGCCGGCGCGTTCGGTGGCGAACCGGTACTCCAGCCGCTGCCCGGGCGGGATCGTGCGCATCACCTCGTCGGGGCGCACCCGGCCGGCGTGGAAGTCGATCGAGTGGCCCATCGTGCCCTCGTTGATCAGCGTGACGACGAACGGGTCGCCGACCCGGCCGCGCAGCACCGGGCCGACGTTGGTGCCGTTGAACGTCCAGCGCTGCTGGGTGATCCCGGGCGCCACCTCCAGCGGCAGCTCCTGCACCCGCAGCGTCACCGCGTGCGGGGTGCCGGCGGGCACCGGCTCCAGGGCGGCGGGGTGGGCGGTGAACCCGGCGGCGGGCGCGCGGGCCGAGTCCAGGGTCGGAGCCGGGTCGCTCGGCTGCGCGGCCTGGGCGTGGTCGTGCCCGGAGCCGGTCTGGTCGGCCGCCGCGCCGGTGGCGCGGATGCTCATCGTCATGCCCATCTGGCGGTGCCCGACGATCGAGCACCAGCCCTCGATGTCGCCGCCGACGACGCCCGCGTCGACGCTCGCGCGCGCGTCGGGGGCCAGCCGCCCTGAGCGCGGACCGGTCTCGAGCACGAGGTCGTGCACGTTCGCCGGGTCGGTGTTGTGCAGGTCGATGACGAGGCGGTCGCCGACCGGCACGTCGATCGCGTCGGGCACGAACCGCATGCCCCGGGTCGTCACCGCGACCCGGGTGGTGTTGCCGGTCGCGCGCACGTTGCCGCCGCCACCGGGGCCGGAGCCGGGCCGGGCCACGCCCGCGGAAGCCGGGTCGAGCGCCACGCCCACGCCCGCGCCGGCCGCGATCGTCGCGAGCCCGGTGAGCAGCTGCAGCCGCGACAGGGTCGGGGTGCGGGAGGCCTCCTGACGCGGGGTGAGGCCCGCGGCGGCGCGTTCCACCGGGCGGGCTGCGGCCTTGCCGGACTGCGAGCCGGCCTGCGGCTCGGTCTGTGAGCTACTCGTCGCGCGGGCCCGGCGGGCGCTGGGAATCGTGCCGGCTCCCGCGGCGGCGCTCTCCCGGCGGGCCGCGACGGCCGCGCGGATGCCGCTGAACAGCAGCGGGATGAACGCCAGCAGCGCGACGAACACGAGCAGCGACACGATGACCCGCACGAGGCTGGGCACCGGCAGCAGGCAGACGAGCAGACCGAGATTCGTCACCGTGACCCGCAGCACCCCCCAGCGCTCGATGCGCGACATGCCCGCGCGCAGCACCGACGGGCCGCCGCCGATGACGACGGGGATGAGGTGGGTCAGCGCGCCGAGCAGGATCTGCAGCGCGAAGCCCGCGACGAAGACGACGCTGATCATCGGGTAGCCGTCGGCCAGCGCCGCCCACGACTCGCGGGTCGCGACCGCGTACGCCAGCCAGGCCAGCCCGACGAGAAGCCACCCCACGGCCGCGGCCGCCGACAGGGTCGGGAAGGTCACCGGGGCGCGGCGCCGGGCGGCCCAGGCCATCGCCGCGGCGTTGAGCAGCACCCCGACGGTGTAGACGATCAGCCCCGCGACGGCGAGCCAGCCGAGGTCGGCCAGGGCGCCGCCCACGGTGGCCGCCAGGCCCGCGGCGAGCAGCGGCAGCGCGCGCTTGGAGGTGGCCTCCGCGCCGGGCGCCATGCGGGTGCGCAGCATCGTCGGCCACAGCGTGACGAGCGTGCCGAGCACCGTCAGCCCGAGAAAGCCCAGCAGGTTGACCATCGTGTGCGCGACGAGCAGCCGCCCGAACCACGCGTCGTCGGGCCCGCGCGCGAGCAGCACCCCGATCGTCGCGCCGACCGGCAGGCAGCACGCCGCGGTGATGTAGTGGTGCACGGTCACCCGAAACCGCCCCGGCAGCGCGCGATGCAGCCGCCGCCACAGCTCGTACGCGTGCCACAGCACCGCCGCGCTGACCGCCACGGCCCCGGCCACCGTCAGCGGCCACCACGTCGTCGGCACCCCGATGACGACCAGTACGACGCCGACCTGCAGCAGCCCGAGACGGGTGTCCTTGCGGCGGCGCGACTCCACGTCGGCACGCACCTTCATGAGCGCGTCGGTGAAGTGGATGCTCCACACCATCACCGCGTGCGTCAGCGCCCCGAGCACGACCAGGTGCACCATGAGCCAGCGCGCGGACGGCACGAACGGGTGCACCGCGGTGACGATCGCCGCCAGCGCGAGCCAGCCGACCAGGGGGCGGTCGCGCATGAACCAGGTGCCGCGGGTGCTCACGAAGGGTCCTCTCCTGGGGTCTTTTCGGTGGTCTCGGTGGTCTGGCGCTCGGCGTTCGGAGCCGGTTCTGGAGCCGGTCGCCGGGCCGGTCGGGCTCCTCGGCGGTCGCCGGCGATCACCGAACCGGCCGCGACGAGGGCGAACAGCAGCAGCGCGAGCGCGGTCGCCAGCGCCGCCCAGGGCCACGGGCCGGTGAGCCCGTCGAGCGCCGCCAAGGCGAGCCGGGCCGCGAGCGTGAGGTGCAGCGCGACGAGCGGCAGCCACAGCAGCGGCCGGTAGGGCAGCGGGCGGCGCAGCACCGCGGGCAGGATGACCGGCGCGTGCGCGACGACCATCGACATCGCGAACCCGATGAACGCCGCGTGCACCGCGATCTCGTAGGCCACCTCCGGCACGACGCGCGGGGCCGCGAGGTCGGCGACCAGCGCGGCCCCCATCCACACGAGCGCGCTGAGCGCCAGCCAGCCGTAGCCGAGCAGCAGCGCGACCGCCGAATACCGCGGCAGGCCCCGCGCGCGGATCGTGCGGCGGGCCACGTCGTGCCACAGCAGCCACGTGACGAGGGCGAGCAGACCGGCTCCGAAGAGCACCCGGCCCCACGGCACCCACAGCAGGTCGAGCGTGAGTGCCACCGTCAGGGCGCAGGCGTGCGCGGTGAGGGTGGCGGCCGCGGAGGCGGGCATCGCGATACGCGCCAGCTCGACCCGCTCGGCCGCGATCGTCAGCGCGAGAAAGCCGATGAGCCACGGCACGAGCGGAGGCAGCTCCACGCGCAGCCACATCGCGGCGGCGACGAGCGCGAGGAACGCCGCGAGGGCCTGCACGAGCACGAGGTCGTCGCGGCTGCGCCGGTACAGGCCCGCGTAGACCCACAGCAGCGCGAGCAGCCCCGCGACGAGCAGGAGCTGGCCGACGACGGCGGGCAGCGGCGTGATGAGGGCGAGGCCACCGGCTCCGAGCAGGGCGGGGGCGGCGAACCCGCCCGTGCGCCGCAGCGCCACGGCCCGTTCGAGCGCGATGAGCGTGCCGAGAAAGCCGAGCACCATGAGCATGCCGTGCCGGTCTTCGAGGCGCGGCTCCTGCCACGGGGCCGGCGCCCCGGCGAGGAGCAGCCCGGCGTTGAGGCCCGCGAGCAGCGCGACCCCGGCCGGCAGCAGCAGGGCCAGCCGCAGCCCCTGTTGCTCGGAGCGCTCGTTATTTTTCACGATTGCCACTGTAGTTAATGGTGGGTCGGGCGGTGACGGGCATGCCGTCGATCGTGCCCGCTGCACCCGGCTCCGGGGGCGCATCCGCGGCCGGTCGATAGGCTGAGGCGCACTCGATCGACGCGGCACCTGCCCGGCCGAGGGCGGATCGGGAGAAGGGGAGACCGAGATGAGACTGCCGTTCCGCGCCCTGGCCGTGGCCGGACTGACGGTCGGAGGCGCCGCCGCGGGCGCGGGTGTCGTCGCCGCCCGCCGGCACGCGGCCGTGCGGGAGGCCGCCCCCGAGCTGCGCCATCCGGTGTTGTACGCGCCCGTCCCGGCCCTCACCGACGGCATGGTCCGCGTGGCCCAGCGGATGCGGTTGCGCCCCGGCGCCCCGGTGCGCGGCGTCGAGCGCGCGGAGCACACCGTGCGTGACGGCGACCGGGAGCTGCGCGTCGTCACCTACGACCCATCGGGGTCGCGGTCCGTCGGGGCGTCGCCCGCTCGCGTTGCGGCGACCGGCTCCGGATCGGGCTCTGAGTCGGGCTCCGGTGGCGCCGCGCGACGCGGGGCGCTGCTGTGGATCCACGGCGGCGGCACGGTGATCGGCGCGCCCGAGCAGGACGACGAGCTGTGCAGCGACCTCGCCCGGCGCAGCGGCGCGCTCGTCGTCAGCGTCGACTACCGGCTCGCGCCCGCGCACCCGTTTCCCGCCGCCCTCGACGACTGCGCCCGCGCGCTGGAGTGGGTGCGCGAGCGGGCTGCGGACCTGCGGGTCGACCCGCGCCGCATCGCCGTCGGCGGCTCCAGCGCCGGAGGCGGTCTGGCCGCCGTGCTCACCCAGCGCGCCCACGACGAGGGTCGGCCCGTCGCGTTCCAACTCCTCCTGTACCCGATGCTCGACGACCGCACGGTGCTGCGCCCCGACGACCCCCGCCGCGGCCGGCTCGTGTGGACCCCCGTGCTCAACCGGTACGCCTGGACCGCCTACCTCGGCGGTCCCCCGCGCGTCGAGGATGACCGCGCCTACATCGCCGCCGCGCGCCGCGAGGACCTGAGCGGGCTGCCTCCGGCGTGGGTCGGGGTCGGTGATCTCGACCTGTTCTACGGCGAGGACGTCGCCTACGCGAGCCGCCTCGGCGAGGCCGATGTCGAGGCGACGGTGTATATCGTCGGGCGCATGTACCACGCCGCGGACTACCTGCGCCCGCAGGCGCCGCTCATGCTCGCCCTGCGCGACCGCATGGTCGAGGCCCTTCTCGCCGCCATCGGCCCCGCCGCCCAACTACCGTGACCCCAATGCCCGTCACCAACGTCCCTGAAAACTGCGTGTCGTGGTGAGAACTGCAGTCCGTGCCGCAGTCCTCACCACGACACGCAGTTCTCAGGGACGTACGAACCGAAAGGTGTCTTTGTGAAGCGCTTCCTCGCCACCTCGTCCGCCTGCCTGCTCGCGTTGACCCTCGCCGGGTGCGGGGGCTCCGGTGACTCCGGCTCCCAGGCGCCCGCGCCCGCCGAGGCCCCCACCCCCACCGGAGACGGGTCGGCCGCCACCACCGCCGCGCAGACCTACACGATGGCCGACGTGCAGCAGCACAACAGCTCCGACTCCTGCTGGACGGCCATCAACAACGAGGTCTACGACGTCACGAGCTGGATCAGCCA
>JBDIAM010000086.1:0-11869 GCA_039812445.1 Piscicoccus intestinalis
ACGCCCGCCCATGCGGGGAACCGCGGCTGTCGCTGCGCTGACATGCCTGGTCGCGGCGCCGCCGCAGTGATCTGCCTGCACCGGTAGCCTTCGCGGGTGACGACAACCATCCCCACGCACACCTGGCCGTCCCGTTGGGGATGGGTGCTCGCACTCGTCGGCGGAGTGCTGGCCTACATTGCGGTGCTCGAGGTCATGCTCACCACCGACAACCCGAACTTCTTTCCGTCGCTGCTGCTCATCGGCTCGGTCACGGTGCCGTCGGCGGCGCTGCTGTTCGCCTCCGGAGGCCGACGCGGGCCCATCGCCCCGGTCGGCGCGCTGGTTCTCGTCGCGATCGTCGGCGGCGTCATCGGAACCCTGACCGCCGGCGTGCTCGAGTACGACACGCTGCGGCGGCTGTCGTTCCTGCCGATGCTCGCGGTCGGCCTCATCGAGGAGGGCGCCAAGCTCATCGTGCCCGCCCTGTTGCTCCTGCTCTACCGGCCGGCCCGCGGGTGGGCCGGCGTGGCCGTCGGTGTCGCCTCGGCCACCGGTTTCGCGACCCTGGAGACGATGGGCTACGGCTTCGTCACGCTGCTCGCGTCTCAGGGCAATCTCGCGGCCGTCGACGCGACCCTCCTGCTGCGTGGCCTGCTGTCACCGGCCTGCCACATCGCCTGGACCGGCGTCACCGCCGCCATGCTGTGGCGCTGGCGCACCGGCTCCGCGTCGCTGCTGCACTTCGTCGGGGCCTACCTCGGTGCCGTCGTGCTGCACGCGGTCTGGGACTCCACCGTCTCCGTGACCGTGCACCTGGCCGTCGCGGTGGTCAGCGCCGCCGCCCTGCTGTGGTTCATTCACGCCGCGCGCCGCGCCGGCTCCCTGACCGCGCCGACGACCTGACGCGGCTGGGTCTCGGCTCAGCGCGCCGTCCACGACAGCTGGTCGTGGGCGCCCGCGTGCAGCCCGAACGTCAGTCCGGGCTTCTTCGTCAGGTAGGTGACGGTGCGCCAGGTGCCGCAGGCGCCTATCGGGCGACCACGGGGCGCGACGCCGGTGAGGTCGACATGGTGGCCCAGGTGGTGCCGGGCGGCGGACACGCGGTACGTGCGCTCGGGAGTCCGCACGCTGCGGCAGACGCGGTTGGCCGGGATCAGCACGTGCCGCAGGGAGTAGACCGCCTCCCCGTTGCGGGGGAACGAGCCGCGGGGGCAACCGGCTCCGCCGCCGCCGTAGCACGAGGTGATGTACAGGTCCTCGCGCACGGTGACCGACCGCGCCGTGGGCCGCGGCCGGAACGAGTCGGAGTAGATCGCGTACGTGCGGTTCGTGACCACGTGCGTGTCGACGGTCCGCGGGGAGACGGTGCGCAGGTCCCGCGGCGGGATCGCCCCGCGCGTCACCGCGAGCCGGGCGCTCCGGAGCACCTGCGTCGCCGGCCGCAGCGTGTGCGAGTTCACGTAGGCGCGCAGCGCGCACACGTAGCGGCCGGTGCGCGGCGGCACGAACAGCAGCCGGTTGCGCACCGTCGCGCCGCCCTCGGCGTTCAACGTGTTCGTGCCCGACCACGACTGCGCCACAATGCGGTTGCCCGCGTCGGCGCACGTGATCTTCTGCCCGAAGGCGTTGCGATCGGGAGCGCCGGTGCCGGCGATGCCGCGCGCCTCCAGCTGATAGCCGCGCCCAGCGAGCGCCCGCGGCAGCACGATCCGGGCGCGCACGTCGCCGAGGGAGGCGGCGGGCCGCTCCCTCATCGTCAGCCGCGGCACCCGGACGGTCACCGGGCCCGATCGGTAGGTGGCCGTCGGGGGTGCCGCCGCGGACCGGGCGGTCCCGAGAGTGGTCTCAGGAACGGTTGCGAAGGCCGTCGCGTGGGAGCCGAGCAGCAGTGTGATGACCAGCGAGACGGTGATCACCAGCGGACGAACAGGCATACAGTCGCTCCCGGCTCAGGCACTGATCCAACGCCTGCCCATCGGCCGATCCCTAGCTGTCCCAAGCGAATTCCTGATTTCGCGGGAGCCCTCAGCGGCTCCGGCACCACTCGTCCCAGGAATGACCGGCGATAACATCGCTCCATGGCAATGCAACCGCGGGCGCTCGACGGTCCGGTCGTCATCGACGCCGAGTCCACGGCGACCTACGCGCACCTGTTCCAGGGGCTGGCCGATCCCACGCGGCTGGCGATCCTGCAGCACCTCGCCTCCGGCGAGCATCGGGTGCGTGACCTCGTCGACCACCTCGGATTCGCGCAGTCCACGGTCAGCAAGCACCTGAGCTTCCTGCTCGAATGCCGGCTCGTCGTCGTGCGCCCGGCCGGCCGTTCCTCCTGGTACTCCCTCGCGGAGCCGGCACGGCTCGGGGATCTCATCGCCGCAGCCGAGGCGCTCCTGCAGGCCACCGGGACGAGGGCGGAACTCGGCGCGCACCTTCGACGGCATCGGAACGCGGCGTCCGTCGGGCGCATCGGGATCGCCACCGACTGAGACGGCATTGTCATAACTCGTTGAAGCGATAACATCGCCATGGAGCGATGAGTCAAGCGACGAAGGAGGTCCGGACATGGGCGCCGGACATGCACACGATCACGGCGCGGACCCCGCGCGGGCGGCACAGGCTCCCGACTTCCGGCGCCGATTGACCATCGCCTTCGCGCTGGTCTTCGGCATCGTCATCGCCCAGGGCGTCGGAGCCTGGGTCACCGGCAGCCTGGCGATCCTCGTCGACATGGTGCACTCGCTGACCGACTCCGCCGGGTTGCTCGTGGCGCTGGTCGCCGCGACGCTCATGGTGCGCCCGCCGAACAGCAAGCGCACGTGGGGATTTCGCCGTATCGAGGTGATCGCCGCGCTGGCGCAGGCGGGCCTGCTCGTCGGGGTCAGCGTGTACGCGCTCATCGAGGCGGTGCATCGCTGGGAGAACCCGCCGCAGGTCGCCGCGCGTGAGTTGCTCGTCTTCGGGGTCATCGGGCTCGTGCTCAACCTCGCCGCGATGCTCGTGCTGTCGGCTGGTCGCGCCGCGAACTTCAACATGCGGGCGGCGTTCCTCGAGGTGCTCATGGATGCGCTCGGCACGATCGCGGTGATCATCTCGGCGGTCCTCATGATGACCGTCGGCTACGCCCGCGCCGACACGATCGCGGCCCTGTTCATCGCGCTGCTCATCATCCCGCGCGCGGCGCTGCTCATCCGGGAGACGGTTGCCGTGCTCATGGAGTTCACCCCCAAGGGCCTCGATCTCGACGAGGTGCGCGGGCACATGCTGGCGCTCGATCACGTCAAGGAGGTGCACGACCTGCACGCCTCCACGGTCGCCACCGGGTTGCCGATCCTGTCGGCGCACGTCGTCGTCGAGTCGGGCTGCTTCGAGGACGGCCACGCGCCGCGCATCCTCGACGACCTGCAGCGATGTGTCGCCGAGCACTTCGAGGTCGCGGTGCATCACGCGACGTTCCAGCTGGAGCCCGAACACCACCGCGACCACGAGTCCGGCGCCGCCCTGCATCCTTGACGGGGCGGTCGGTCCGGGCCGGCCCACGTGAGCGACAGACGACAACAAGAAGAGGGAGCGCGACGATGCGCGTGGCGATCATGGGGTCCGGCAACGGCGGCACGGCGGCGGCGTTCGAGTGGGCGCAGGCCGGCCACGACGTGTCGATGTGGGACTTCGAGCGGTTCGACGAGAACATCGCCGCGATCGCCGCCTCCGGGCACATCGAGGGGCGGGTCAAGTTCGAGGGCACCGCGCCGATCCGCTACGCCGGGCACGACCTCGACCGCGCGCTGGAGGGTGCGCAACTCGTGCTCGTCGTCGGGCCGGCGTACGCGCACGAGGCGATGGGCGAGGCGCTGCGGGGCCGGTTGTCGCGCGACACCGTCTACTGCGTGCTGCCGAGTTCGTGCAACGGCGCGGTGGTGCTCAAGCAGGCGCTCGGCCTCGATCTCATGGACGACACGTACGTCATCGGCGAGACCCACACGCTGCCCTACGGCTGCCGGCTCGTGGAGCCCGGCGTGGTGCGGGTGACGACCCGGGTGCTCGACGCGCTGTTCGCGGCCGCGCTGCCGAGCAGCCGCACGCCGGAGCTGCTCGCGGCGCTGCAGGTGGTGTGGCCGCAGGCCGAGGCGGCGAAGAACGTGCTGCAGACCACGCTGCAGAACGGCAACCCTGTGCTGCACCCGGCGATCATGCTGCTCAACGCCGGTCGCATCGAGAGCACCGGAGGCGACTTCCTCTTCTACACCGACGGCGTGACGCCGGCGGCGGCCCGCCTCATGGAGGCGATCGACCGCGAACGTCAGGAGCTGGGGCAGGTGCTCGGCATCGAGATCGTGCCCGACCCGGAACTGGGGCTGCGGCAGGGCTACGTCTCGGAGGCGACCTACCTCAAGGGCTACAACGAGGGCATCGGGTTCGCGACCTCGCGGGCGCCGAGCAGCCTGCACTTCCGCTACCTCACCGAGGACGTGCCCTACGGCCTGGTGTTCATGTCCGAACTGGCCCGCCAGTGCGGCGTCGCGACGCCCGCGATCGACACGGTGATCTCGCTCGCCTCGATCGTGCTCGACACCGACTTCCGCGCCGCCGGAAAGCGATTGCCGCGCGACCTGGGCTTCGTCGAGCTCACACTCGAGCAGGTTCGCGGCCTCTGACGGGGAGCTTCCTCGCGTCGGGTGAGCGATGTCGTGCCCCGCGGCGGCATGGGGCGCTCGGACGATTAAGGGCATTGATCCGCTACGCTGGCGCACTTAACGTAGTCATATGGAGTCGCAAAGCTCGTCGCGCCCGTCGCCGCGAAAGACGTGGCGCGCCCAGGCGGACATCGGCGAGAACCTTGCGGCCTGGCGCAAGCTTCAGGGCCTGACCGCCCAGCAGGTCGCCGAACGCGCGGGGATCTCCCGCTCGACCCTCAGTCGCCTCGAACACGGCCGGACGCCGGTGTCGCTCGAGGCGTTCCTCAACGTCGCCCGCGCCCTGGGCGTGCTGGAGCGGGTGGTGCTCGCCGTCGACCCGTACGAGACCGACGTCGGTCGGTTGCGTGCCGACGAGCGCCTGCCGCAGCGGGTGCGGCCGTGACGATCTACGTCGACCTCGACACTCCCGCCGGAACCGTGTCGGTAGGCACCGCGTACGTGCAGCGCAGGCGCGGGGTGTCCTCGACGGTGTTCCGATACGACGAGTCCTATCTGCGGCTTCGCCGGGCGTTTCCGGTGGAGCCGAACTTGCCTCTGGTCGAGGGTCCGCAGTACAGCGAGGGTCTGCCGGGGGTACTGCAGGACTGTTCACCGGATCGGTGGGGGCGGGCGCTCATCGCCAAAGAACGGCGAGCTGCGGCGTTGCAGGCGGACGGGCGCCTTCCTGAACTCAGTGAGGTGGACTACCCCTGACCCCACAGCAGGGCCGCGGACGACCGGCATCTGCGGTGCGGTCGATGTGCCCGACGAGGTGGACGGCCTCATCGAGTTGGCCGATGCCTGCGGGCTGGGCGCTCGTGAACTGGCCGCCGAAGCTCGCCGCGTCGCCGTCGCTGCGGCGCGCTGGCGCGACGTGGCGCAGGTCCTGGAGGTTCCGGCTCGTGAAGTGGGCCTGTTCGCGGCGTCCTTGGACGATGCGTGCGCGCGGGTGGCCGCCCTGGGGGACGGCTAGCCTGGCGCGCGTCCGCGCCGAGGCGAGTTCTGCGCTCAGCCGGTGGCCCACTCGCGCCGGACGCGCTCGATGTGCCGCCGCACCAGGTCCTCCAGGCCCGGCCGGTCCCGGCGCAGCGCGAGGTCGATCATCGCGGCATGCTCCTGCGTGGAGGCGGTGAGCCGGCCCGACCGGGCCAGCGGCAGCAGCCCGCGCATCCGGCTGCGTTCGCGGGCGCGGCGCACGATCGCGACGAGTTCGGGGTTGCCGTGCAGGTCGAGGAACGCGGTGTGGAACTGCGTGTCGACCACGAGGTACTCGACGATGTCGTTGGCTCGCTCGGCCGACTCCATCGCCGCGACCAGCGGTTCCAGCCCGCGCAGGCGCTCGGCGTCGGCCTCGGTGTGCTCCGCGGCGATCGCGCCCATGATCGGCACCTCGAGCAGCAGCCGCACCTCGACGAGCTGGTCGAGTTCGGCCGCGCTGACCTCCCGCACGCGGTATCCGGTGTTGCGCACCACCTCGACGAGGCCGTCGCGCGCGAGGTCGAGCATGCTCTCGCGCACCGGCGTCGCCGACACCTCGAAGCGCGCCGCGAGGGCGGGCGCCGAGTACACCCGCCCCGGGTCGAGCTCCCCGGACATCAGGGCGGCCCGCAGGCCCGCGGCCACCCGTTGTCGCACCGGGTCGCGGACCGCGCTCACGGTGCGTCGGCGGTGTCGGCCGCGGACGCGACCGCCGCGGCGATGACGAGGTCCTCCCAGGGCATCCCGGAGGTCTTGAACACGACCGGCCGGCCGCCACGCGGGCTGCGAGCGCCGGTGACGACGTCGGCCATCGGCAGCAGGTCCTCGACGCTCAGCGCGCCGTCGTCGATGGCCATGACGACGTCGCCGCATTCGCGCAGCGCGGCGCCGACCTCCTCGACGATGACGTCGGCGCGGCCCATGAGCCCCGAGTCCAGCTCCCGCTTGTCGGTCTCGTGCGACCCGACGGCGACGACGATCGCGTCGTCGCGCACGAGCGCCCCGTCGAACAGCGGCGTCGGCGACGTCGTCGTGCACAGAATGAGCCCGGCGGCCGCGGTCGCCGACACCGCCTCCTCGCTGCCGCTCGCGACGACCCGCGTGAACGCCTCCGACGTCACCCGCTCGGGGTGACGCACGACGCCGGTTACGCTGCGCAGTTCGCGGCGCCCCTCGACCACCGCTGCCAGGGTGCGCACGTGCGCCCGGCCCTGGTGGCTGGCTCCGTAGACGACGACGTCGAGCGGACCGTCTCCGGGCAGCAGCAGGTCGTGGATGCCCGCGAGCGATACGGCCGGGGTGCGCACGTTCGTCAGGGCCGGCCCGTCGATGAGCGTGCGCGGGGTCAGCGTGTCGGAGTCGAGCAGCAGGTAGATGCCCTGGATCCGGTCGTGGCCGCGCTCGGGGTTGCCGGGCGCGAGCGTGAGCACCTTGATGCCGGCGATCGGCCCCGCCTCCGAGGGCATGAGCAGGAACTCGCCGTGACGCAGCGGCTGGGCCACGCGTTCGAGGTCGTGCTCCGGGCGAAAGCCGTCGGCCAGGGCGCTGCGCAGCGCGGCGACGGCCTGCGCCGGAGCGATGAGCTGGTCGACGGTGGCGCGGTCGATGAACGGGATCATGGTGTTCATCGCAGCACGAATCCGGGCACGAGGTCGTCGCGCGGGTCGACGAGGAAGACGTGTTCTCCGGTGCGGTAGGCCGTGCCCGACACCATCGGCACGACGGCGTCCCGGCCGGCGACCTGAGTGCGGTCGATGACGGAGCCGGTGAACCGCGAGCCGACGATCGAACGGTGGGCCAGCACGCCCTCGGGCAGCAGGCCGCGGGCGGTGAGCGTCGCGAGCCGCGCGCAGGTGCCGGAACCGCAGGGGGAGCGGTCGAGTTCGCCGTCGGCGAAGATCGTCGCGTTGCGCTGCACGACCTCTCCGCCGGCGCTCTGGTCGTCGAAGACGATCGTGCCGTAGATGCCGCTGAGCCGGGGATCGGTCGGATGCCGTGCGTGCTCGGAGTCGTTGAGCAGCCACTTGATCTCGCGCCCGATGGCGATGATGTCGTCGACGTGCTCGGGCGTGACCTGCAGCCCGACGCTCGCCGCGTCGAGCTGGGCGTAGATCGCGCCGCCGTAGGAGACGTCGACGGTCAGCTCGCCGCGGGAGGTCCGCACCGGCACGTCGGTGGCGAGCACGTAGCTGGGCACGTTGAGAAAGTCGGCCCCGGTCACCGCGACAGAGCCGCCAGAGCCACCAGAGCCGGAGTCGGTGTGCACCCGCGCGGTGACGCGCCCGGACGGCACGTCGATGACGACGTCGGTGACGCCGCTGGGGTCGGCGGCGACCCGGCCGCTCTCGATCGCCCACACGCCGAGCGCGATCGTGCCGTGCCCGCAGGCCGTGGAGAACCCGTCTTTGTGCCAGAACAAGACGCCGAAGTGCGCGCCGTCGTCGTCGGGCTCGACGACGAATCCGCCGTACATGTCGGCGTGCCCGCGCGGCTCGTGGCACAGGATCCGCCGGATCCGCTCGACGTCGGGGGAGGTCATCGCGAACACCCGCTTGCTCGGCACGTCGGGCCCCTCGATCGCGACGGGCAGGCTCGTGACGATCCGGAACGGCTCGCCCCCCGTGTGGTAGTCGACGCTCTCGTAGCGCTCCATGGCCATCGCGACCCTCTCGTGTTGCCATTGCAATTGCACCGAGCCTAGGGCGGGCGTGCGGCGGGGTCAACGGTCGGCCGGGGAGATCGGCTGTCAGCGGTCCGTGGGTCCGAGGCTCCGAGCTGTCACGACCGCTGCCGCGAGCGCCAGCGCGGCGGCGATGAGCATGCTGAGCAGCAGGCCGGCCGCAAAGGAGTCGGTCGACGAGAGCAAGGCGCCGAAGGCCGCGACGGCGAGCGCGCCGCCGAGTTGGCGGCTCGTGTTGAGCACGCCGCTGGCGGTGCCGGACAGGCTCGGGTCGACGGCGTTGAGCAGCGCGGCGGTGGCCGGGGGCATGACGGTCGGCCCGCCGAACCCGACGAGCATCAGCAGGCCCGCCACGTGCCACAGCGGCGCGGAGGCGGGCGCCAGGCCCAGCGCGAGCAGCCCGGTTGCCATGACGACCAGCCCGCTGACCATGACCGGGCGGCGCCCGAACCGCTCGACCATCCGGGCGCTGAGCGGCGTGAGGACCAGGCCGACGAGCATCATCGGTAGGAACACCAGGCCCGTGGTCAGGCTGCTCAGCCCGCGCTGCTGCTGCAGGTCCAGACTCATGACGAACGGTGTGCCGTAGAAGCAGGCCATGAACGCGAACCCGACGAAGGACGCGGCCGACACGGCCGGTGCCGCGAACAGCGCGGGTGGCAGCATCGGGTGGGCTACTCGGCGCTCCAGCAGCCACAGCCCGGTGCCGGCGGCCACGGCCAGCCCGAACATCGCGAGCACGGGAGCCGAGGTCACGCCCGCGGAGCCCGATTCGATGGCGGCCCACGTCAGGGCGCCCATGGCGACGATCGCGAGCCCGAGTCCGCCGGCGTCGAAGGGGTGCCGGCGGCGCGGCGAGGCGGGCGCGCGCCGAAGCAGCCACAGGGCGAGCAGGCCGACGGGCACGTTGATGAGGAAGATCGCGCGCCAGGTCCATTCGCTGAGGGCGCCGCCGACGACCGGTCCGGCGCTGGAGGCCACCGCTCCGCCCAGCGCCCAATAGCCGACGGCGCGGGCGCGCCGCACGGGGTCGCTGTAGGCCTGCCCGATGAGGGCCATCGACGTCGGCATGAGCAGGGCCGCGAAGGCGCCCTGGGCGACCCTGGCCGCGACGAGCAGCGGCAGGGTGGGCGCCAGCCCGCAGGCCACGGAGGCGGCGGCGAAGCCCGCCATGCCGAGGCCGAACGCCCGGTGGGCCCCGATGCGGTCGCTGAGCGCGCCGGCCGACAGCAGCAGCGCCGCGACCGTGAGCGTGTAGCCGTCGACGACCCACTGCAGGCCGGCCAGCCCGCCTCCGAGGTCGGTGCGGATGTGCGGGAGGGCGACGTTGACGACGACCGCGTCGAGGGTCACGACGAACATGCCGAGGAAGCAGGTGACGAGCGTCCATGCGGGGGAAGCGGGCTCGGCGTCGGGGTCGGCGGTCGGGAGATGCTCCTCGCGCAGGGTGGGGGAGTCCATGGGGCGCCTCGTGGGTCGGGGATGGCTTGACTCCAGTGCACTACCGCGCGAGAACCGGATGAAGGCCGTGACCAGGCACGTACTGACAGGGCGCCCCTGAAGACACGGGGAAGCGCGCCGGGTGCGCACGTACAGTGAGCGCGTGACCGCACGTGACGCCCGCGCCGCGGCCCGCCGGGAGGTGGCCGAGTTCCTCGCCTCGCGGCGCGCCCGGATCACGCCGCAGGAGTCGGGCCTGCCGCCGGCGATCGGCCGCCGCCGGGTCGCCGGCCTGCGGCGCGAGGAGGTCGCGCTGCTGGCGGGGGTGTCGGTGGAGTACTACGCGCGCCTCGAGCGCGGCCGGGTCGGGGCGGTCTCCGAGGGGGTGCTCGAGTCGCTGGCGCAGGTGTTGCGCCTCGACGACGTCGAGCGCGCCCACCTGGCCGAGCTGGTCCGCACGACCGGGGGCGGCGCCTCCGAGAACCCGGGGGCGCCGGGGGAGGTGCGGCCGGAGCTGGCCGATCTGCTCGACCTCCTGCCTGGGGCCGCGGCCTTCGTGCGCAATGCCCGTCTCGACCTGCTCGCGGCCAACCCGCTGGCCCGAGCCCTGTACGCGCACGTCTTCGACACGGCAGCGGCCGGCGCGCCGGGGGCGGTGCCCAACCTGGCCCGCTCCCTGTTCCTCGACCCCCGGTCGCGCGCCTTCTACCGGCATTGGCCCCGGCTGGCCGACAACGCGGTCGGCGGGCTGCGCGCCGAGGCCGCCCGCTCCCGGGCCGACCGCGACCTGGCCGACCTCATCGAGCAGCTCAGCGAGCGCAGCGAGGAGTTCCGCACGCGCTGGACCGGGCACGTCGTCGACCACTACCGCTCCGGCGACCAGCACTTCCGTCACGAGCTCGTCGGCGACCTCACGCTGCGGTACGAGGCGCTCGATGTCGTCGCGGACCCGGGGTTGACCCTGCTCGTCTACCACGCGGAGCCGGGCTCGCCCTCGGCCGCGGCCCTCGCGCGGCTGACCCCGTAGCCGGGGTGCTGCGTCCGCCGGAATCGTGTCGCGCGTTGGGTGCGCACGGTGCGAGCCGCACGCGGGTCCGCCAGACTCGGCCCATGGTGCCGTTCCCCGAGCCCGCCCGAACCGACGACCTGCGGCTCCTGCTGCTGACCTACCTCGACTTCTACCGCGACGTCGTGGCCGCCAAGGTGCGCGGTCTGACTCCGGCTCAGATGTCACACAGTTGTGTGGGTTCGGGGTGGACGCCGGCCGGGCTCGTCACGCATCTGGCGTACATGGAACGTCGTTGGCTGCAGTGGGGTTTTCTCGGCGAGCAGGTGGAGGATCCCTGGGGTGACGGCGGACGTGACGGCTGGGTCGCCCCGTCGGCCGACCCGGCACCGCTGTTGGAGCGGTTGCATCGCGAGGGCCGGCGCACCCGCGAGATCGTGCTGTCCCACGAGCTCACCGACCTCGCCGCGACCGGAGGCCGGTTCGGCACCGAGCAGGACACCCCGCAGCTCCAGTGGATCCTGCTGCACGTGCTCCAGGAGTACGCCCGGCACGCCGGGCACCTCGACATCGCCCGCGAGCTCGCGGACGGCTCGGTCGGAAAGGCGGGTTGACCGCACGCGTCTCGTGCATCCCGTGCGTTCACGCGGGTAGCGGATGTGAAAGACACGACGTGCTGGAGGAGGAGGGTGTCATGACCGGGTTGGAACGGTTCGTGTCGGCGCAGGAGGGGACCTACGATCAGGCGCTCGCGCAGGTGCGCCGCGGGCGCAAGACCGGCCACTGGATGTGGTTCGTGTTTCCGCAGATCGCGGGTCTGGGCCGCAGTTCGACCGCGCAGCACTATGCGATCCGCGACCTCGACGAGGCTCGGTCGTATCTGGCCGATCCCGTGCTCGGGGAACGTCTGCGCGAGTGCAGTCGGGCGGTGCTGGAGTCGGGCGCGGCCAGCGCTGAGGCGATCTTCGGTGGCATCGACACGATGAAGCTGCGGTCGTCGATGACGCTCTTCGAGGCGGCCGCCGAGTCCGACTCCGGTCTGTTCGCGGAGGTGTTGGACCGCTACTTCGACGGTGAGCGCGACCCTGAGACGGTGCGGCGGATCTGAGG
>JBDIAM010000087.1:0-11863 GCA_039812445.1 Piscicoccus intestinalis
CCTGCCCGGCGACTTCTCGGGTGAGCCCGACCCAGGCGACCTGCGGATCGGTGAAGACCACCTGGGGCACCGGCACCACCGGCGGAACGAACGAGTCATGGCCACTCGGGTGGCCACTCAGGCGGGCACCGAGTCGGGCACCGAGGACCCGCGCCTCGTACTTGCCCATGTGGGTCAGGGGCGCCCCCTGACCCGCGTCCCCGATGACGTGCAACCACCCCGGCAGCCGCCCCGCCCCGACATCCTCGCGGGTCAGGCCGACGTCCTCGAGGCCGACGTCGTCCAGGGCCGGGCGCCGCCCGGTCGCAACGAGGATCTCGTCGGCGGTGAGCCGGCCTGGCGTCGCGCCACCCACCTCGATGGTCACGGGACCACCGTGCACGCGGCCGAGCACGGGCTCACCCGTGCGGGGACGATCCGCGCGCAGCACCGTCGTTCGGGTCCGCACGTCCACACCGCGCTCGCGTAGGCCCCGGGCCACCAGTGGGCCGGCGAACGGCTCGGCGCCGGCAAGGAGCTCACCCCGGGCCACGACAGTCACCTGCGCGCCGAGCGCCGCCATCCACGTCGCCGCCTCCACGGCCACGACCCCGCCGCCGACGACGACGAGACGCTCCGGGACCTCCCGGACCGCCGTCGCATCACGCGAGCCCCACGGAACCAACGACGCGAGCTGCTCCGGGACGACCGGTGCCGACCCCGTCGCCAGGACCACCGCGACCCGCGCCTCCCATCGCGTACGCCCCTGGGTCCCCTCGACCTCGACGAGACGCTCTCCCACGAGGCGGGCGTGGCCGCGGACGACATCGATGCCCAGTCCCTGCGCCCACCGCACCTGGCCGGAGTCCTGATAGTGCGAGACCCACTCGTCGCGGCGCGCCAACAGCGACTCACGATCGAGTCCCGCCCCGGTCACACCACCGAGGTGCTGCGCAGCGGCGAGCACCTCCAGCGGGCGCAGCAACGCCTTGCTCGGCATGCAGGCGTAGTACGAGCACTCGCCCCCCAGGAGAGCCGCCTCGACCAGGACGACGCTGCACCCCGCCTCCAGGGCGTACTGGGCGAGGTTCTCGCCCACCGGCCCACCCCCGACCACCACGACATCGGCCTCGCGCACCGGCTCGTTCCCCTCGTCGGCCATCGCGGTCTCCTGTCGTGGGGTCCCTCGGCGTGCCGCCCCTGAAGGTGCCTGGGCACGCCCGGAGGCGGTGCGTCAGCGGGAGCGGCGGGCGAGCCGCTCGGTGTCGCGCAGCACGACGGCGCGGGGCTCCAGGTGCAGCCAGCCGCGGCCGGCGAAGTCGGCGAGGGCCTTGTTGACGGTCTCGCGGGAGGCGCCGACGAGCTGGGCCAACTCCTCCTGGGTGAGGTCGTGTGCGACGCGCACGCCGCCGTCGACCGGCTGCCCGAAGCGGCGGGACAGGTCCAACAGCGCCTTGGCGACGCGGCCGGGCACGTCGGTGAACACCAGGTCGGCGAGCGCGTCGTTCGTGCGGCGCAGCCGTCGCGCCAGCGCGCCGAGCAGCGCCTGCGCCACCGCCGGCCGCTGCGACAGGAACGCGTGGAACGCCTCGTGGCCGAGGCTGATGAGCTCGCAGTGCGCGAGGGCGGTGGCGGTCGCGCTGCGGGGCGCGGGATCGAACATGCTCAGCTCGCCGAACATCTCCCCGGGACCGACGATCGCCACGAGGTTCTCCCGGCCGTCGGAGCTGGATCGGCCCAGCTTGATCTTGCCGGAGATGAGCATATAGAGGCGGTCCCCGCGCTCACCCTCCCGGAACAGCACGTCGCCCCGTTCCAATTGCACGGGGGTCGTAGACGATTGGAGGGTCGCCGCATCGTCGTCGGAGAGCGATTCGAAAAGCGGCGCCTGCCTGACCACGTCGTTGTCCACGATTCCTAGTCTGCCAGAGGCAGTCAGTTATAGCCGGATGCCCAGGGCAGTCTCAGCACCGCGACCTACGCTGACCCTCGTGCCCCAGCAGCCTGTCGCCACCGATGACGTGCGGGTCGGCGACGCCGACGCGCACCCCGTGCCCGACCCCGTCGCTCCCGTCTCCGTTCCCGTCTCCGAGGACCGGCCGGCCGCAGCGGCTCCCCAGGCTCCTGCGGCCCCCCGCGAGACCCCGAAGACCCCGAAGAACCAGGAGACCCCGCTCGCGCTGACGCGACGGGCCCGCCGCATGGCGCGCGTGCTGACGCAGCGCTACCCGGACGCGCACTGCGAACTCGACTTCACGACGCCGCTGGAGCTGCTGGTCGCGACCGTGCTCTCCGCGCAGACGACGGACGTCAGCGTCAACCGGGTCACCCCCGCCCTGTTCGCGCGCTACCCGGACGCGGCCGCCCTCGCCGGCGCCGACCGGGCCCAGCTCGAGGAACTCATCCGGCCGACGGGCTTCTTCCGGGCCAAGTCCGAGACGCTCACCAAGCTCGGCGCGGCGCTCGTCGAGCGCTTCGACGGGCAGGTGCCGGGCCGCCTCGACGACCTCGTCACGCTGCCCGGCGTCGGCCGCAAGACCGCGAACGTCGTGCTCGGCAACGCGTTCGGCGTGCCCGGCATCACCGTCGACACCCACGTCGGGCGGCTCGTGCGCCGGTTCGGCTGGACGGCTCAGACCGACCCCGTCAAGGTCGAGCACGCCATCGGCGACCTCATTCCGCGCCGCGACTGGACGCAGCTGTCGCACGTGCTGATCTTCCACGGCCGGCGCACCTGCCACTCGCGCCGTCCCGCGTGCGGCGCGTGCCCCGTCTCCCGGTGGTGCCCCTCGTACGGCATCGGGGAGACCGACCCGCAGGCGGCCGCTCGGCTCGTCAAGGAGCCCGCCCGATGACGACCGATCCCACCCGCGGTCCCGGAGCCGGGCCGCCGGGCGAGGCGCCCGTGCCCGACCCTGTGCCCGTGCCTGACTGGCTCGCCCGGCTCGGCGACCGCGCCACCGACGTCGACCCGACCCGGCTCGGCCGATTCCACCTGCCCGAGCAGGGCGGCCGCGCCTCCGCCGTGCTCATGTGCTTCGGCCCCGACGCCGCCGGCCGCGAGAGCGTCGTGCTCACCGAACGCTCCGCCGGGCTGCGCTCGCACGCCGGTCAGGTCGCCTTTCCCGGCGGCCGGATCGACCCCCGCGACGACGGACCGGTGGCCGCGGCGCTGCGCGAGGCCGACGAGGAGGTGGGGTTGCGCGCGCAGGACGTCACCGTCGTCGGGCTCCTGCCGCAGGTCTACCTGCCGGTCAGCGACTCGGTCGTCAACGCCGTGCTCGCGTGGGCGCCGCGGCCGCTGCAGCTGTGGGCCCGCTCCCCGAGGGAGGTCGAGTCGGTCGTCGTCGTGCCGCTCGCGGAGCTGCTCGACCCCGGCCACCGCATCGTCGCCACCCACCCCAACGGCTACCGCGGGCACGCCTTCGAGCTGCCGCAGCTGTACGTGTGGGGGTTCACGGCCCGGCTGCTGTCGGGGGTGTTCGAGCTGTCCGGCCTCGAACGGCCCTGGGACCGCAGCCGCACCCGCCCCCTGCCGAGCCGGTTCGGTCGGCCGCGCACCAGCGACACCCCATACCCCGGGGGCGTGTCATGACCACGCTCGTCATCGACCTCCTGCTCGTCGTCGTGTTGCTGACGTACGCGGCGATCGGGCACCGGCGCGGCCTGGTCATGACCGCGTTCTCCGCGGCCGGTTTCCTCGCCGGAGCCGGGGTGGCGCTGTGGCTGCTGCCCGGGCTCATCGCCACCGCGCTGGAGGGCGCCACCGGCACCCTCGCCAGCCCCGTCGTCGCGCCCGTGCTGCTCATCGTCGGCATCCTCGTGCTCGGCTCCATCGGGCAGTCGCTGCTGTCCCGCCTCGGCTGGCCGTTGCGCCGCGGGCTCGCCCGCGGCGGCGCCGGCCCGCTCGACGACCTCTTCGGCGCGGCGCTGACACTCGTCGTCGCGGTCGTCGTCGTGTGGTTCGCCGCCGGGATCCTGCGGGCCTCCGCGCCCGACTCCGTCGCCGGATTCGTCGGTCGCTCACAGGTCCTCACGGCGATCGACCGGGTCATGCCCGGGCCGAGCGAACGCGTGCTGGGGCGGGTGCTCGTCACGCTCGACCGGTACGGGGTGCCGCGCGCGTTCAGCGGGCTGACCGCCGAACCGATCACGCCCGTCGACTCCGCCGACGCCGAGGTCGCCTCGACCCCCGGGGTGGCGGCGGCGCAGGACTCGATCCTGCGGATCGACGCCCTCGCGATGGAGTGCGGACGCTCGCAGGAGGGCACCGGCTGGGTCGTCGGCGACGACCTCGTGGTCACCAACGCGCACGTCGTCGCCGGGGCCGAGCAGGTGACGCTCACCGTCTCCGGGCGGCGGGTCATCGGGCAGGTCGTCGCCTTCGACCCGGACCGCGACCTCGCCGTGCTGTCCGCCCGCCTGCCCGTCTCCGCGGCCCCGCTGCGGCTGGGCGATGAACTCTCGCACGGAGATTCGGCCGTCGTCGCGGGCTACCCCGGCGGCGGGCCGTACCGGGTGCAGGCCGCCCGCGTGCGGGGCGCGGTGACGGCGCGCGGCGACGACATCTACGGCACCTCGGGGGTCACCAGGCAGCTGTACGCGCTGCGCGCGCAGGTGCGCCCCGGCAACTCCGGCGGCCCGCTGCTCACCCCCGACGGCGAGGTGGCCGGCGTGATCTTCGCGCGCTCCCTCGACGACTCCGCGACCGCCTACGCCCTCACCCTCGACGAGTTGCGCCCGGTCCTCGCGCAGGCCCGCTCCGGCGACGGCGCCGTCGGCACCGGCCGCTGCGCCGCCTGACACGCGACCCCACCCCACGAGGGGTCAGGGGAGACGGGTCAGCCAGTCCACGAGGAGACGGCCCGTGGTCACGGGGGCCTCTTCGGGGACGAAGTGACCGACTCCGGCGAGCAGGTGCCACTCGTACGGTCCGGGCCGCACGTAGCCGACCGAGCGGCGCACGAGCCCGGGGGAGAGCAGCCGGTCCTTCTCGCCGTGCACGTGCAGCACCGGCACGTGCACCGTGCGGTTGACCTCGCGCAGCAACCGCCGCCCGTCGGGGTGCAGCGCCGCGCGCGACAGGGACCGGTGCGCCTCGGCGCCCGAGCGCGCGGCGAACGGCATCGCCATCGCCTGCCCGTAGCGCCGGACCTCCTCGGAACTCGGCCAGCGGGAGGCGGGCGCCGCGCCCTGACGCAACACCGCCTCCATGGCGCCGGAGCGGCCGATCGCCCGCGCCCCGATGCGGGCCCCGAGCAGGTGCCGCGCGGGCAGCTGCCACGACGGGTGCGCCAGGTGCCAGGGCAGCGCTCGCACCCCGAGCAGCGCCGGGTGCGCCATGCCGAACGCGGCGACCGCGCGGGTCACCTCGGGGTGCAGCCGGGGCAGCGCCCACGCGAGCCAGCCGCCGAGACCGTGGCCGACGACGACCGCGTCGACCTCACCGAGGCTGCGGACCAGACCCGCGATGTCGGCCGCCAGCGTCGCGGGGTCGTAGCCGATCGGCGGCTTGTCGGACGCGCCGAAGCCGCGCAGGTCGACCGCGACCGCCCGGAAGCCGGAGCCGGCGACGAGCGGCAGCTGGTGGCGCCAGGCCCACCAGAACTGCGGGTACCCGTGCAGCAGCAGCACGAGCGGACCGTCTCCGGCCTCCGCGAGGTGCAGCCGGGTGCCGTTGGTCGTGACGAAGCGGTGCCGCCAGTCTCCGGGCACGAGGACGGCACCGGTGTCCGTGTTCGACATCGGTGCCGTCCTGGAGGGGTGCGGTCGCGGGGCGGAAGGGGCCGCCGGGAGCCGGCGGGCCTACTTCCGCGTCGCGAGTTCGGTGGAGCCGGTCGCACCGTGGGCGACCGGGTCACCGCTGCGCACGAGGCTCGTCGCCTCGCCCGAGGTGGCGCGCTTGACCGTGTCGACCGTCTCCTTGGAGGTCGTGATCGCCCGCTCGGGCTTGCCCTTGAAGCCCTTCAGCGCGCTCTTGCCGATGAGGGCGAGGATGCCCGCGATGACGAAGAGCACGAGCGTGACGATGAGGAACGACAGCCACGGAGCCAGCCCGGCGGCGATGAGTCCCTGGACGGCGGTGTGCAGCAAGAACAGGAACCCGAACACGCCGAAGAAGCCGGCTGCGCCGAACATCCCCGCGGCCTTGCCGGCCTTCTTCGCGTCGGTCGCGACCTCGGCCTTGGCCAAGGCGATCTCGCTGCGAACCAGCGTCGAGACATCGGTCAGAGCGTCGTTGACGAGCTTGCCGACCGTGGGGTCGGCGGCGCGCGGGGCCTGCGGCGGCTTCGGCTCCGGGATCTGGGTGGCCATTGATACCTCCTGCGGCGGGTCCGCTACGGACCCTGTGGATTGACTCAAGACGACCCTAGCGAGCCGATCGGCACTCAGCGAGTCCGCCACCCCGCGGCGGGCCGCCTGCGGGCCTTCGCCCTGCTCAGCGGGTGCAGTCGCGGCCGCGCAGCGTGGCGACGGTCACACCGGTGCGAGGCGCCAGCAGGGCGTATGCGACGAAGCCGATCCCGCACCCGATGAACCAGCTGTAGTCGTCGGCGAACTGCAGCACCGGCACGAACACGACCGACAGGGCGCACAGCGCGGCGACCACCGTGGCGGCGATCGCCACCGGGTTGTAGCCGCCGCGGTAGTGGTAGGCGCCGGTCTCATCAAGGGTGAACAAGTCGTCGACCACCACCTGCTGGCGGTGCACGACGTAGTAGTGCGCGATGAGCACCCCGAAGAGCGGGCCGATGAAGGCGCCGAGGGTGTCCAGCGTGTAGTGGATCGTCTCGGGGGAGTTGTACAGGTTCCACGGCGTGAGCAGCACCGAGCCGACCGCCGCGATCATGCCGCCGGTGCGCCAGCTGATCTTCTGCGGCGCGACGTTCGAGAAGTCGAAGGCGGGGCTGACGAAGTTCGCGACGATGTTGATGCCGATCGTCGCCGTCGTGAATGTCAACGCGGCCAGGACCAGGGCGAACGTGTTGTCGATCTGACCCACGGTCTCCACCGGGTCGGTGATGAGGCGGCCGTAGACGGGCACGGTGGCCGCAGCGGTCGCGACCGTGAGCAGGCTGAAGAAGAGGAAGTTCACCGGCAGGCCCCAGAAGTTGCCGGTCTTGACCGCCTCGAACGAGCGCCCGTACCGGGAGAAGTCGCCGAAGTTGAGCATCGGGCCGGAGAAGTAGCTGACGACCAGCGCGGTCGCGGCGCACATCGTCGTGACGACGTCCATGCCGCGCAGCTGGTGGCTGGAGAGGTTGAGGTCGACGGACCAGTTCGCCTCGCGCAGCAGGTAGATGCACAGCATGATCATGACGACGTAGACGGCCGGGCCGGCGAAGTCGATGAACCGCCGGATGGTGTTCATGCCGGTCCAGAACACGCAGGCCTGCGCGACCCACAGCGCCGCGAACGTCGCGTAGCCCAGGTAGCTCAGGCCGAGGAAGCCGTACTGGGTGACGTCGGCGTACGGCGCGAGGCCGGGCCACATCCGCACGAGCAGGATGTCGAGGGAGGCCGAGGCGAGGTAGGTCTGGATGCCGTACCAGGCCACCGCGATGAGCCCGCGGATGATCGCCGGGATGTTGGCCCCGAGCACGCCGAAGACGCTTCGGCAGATGACCGGGTAGGGCACGCCCGTGCGCTGGCTGGGCTTGGCGACGAGGTTGCAGAAGAACAGCACGATCGTGATGCCGACGATGAGGCAGACGAACACCTGCCAGCTCGTCAGCCCGAGCGCGAACAGGCTGCCGGCGGTGATGTAGCCGCCGACGCTGTGCACGTCGGACATCCAGAACGCGAAGATGTTGTACCAACTCCAGTTCTGGTCCTTCAGCGGCGCGAGGTCCTCGTTGGCCAGACGCGGGTCGTAGCCGGGCTTGATGATCGCCGCGCCGGCGCCCCCCTCGCCGTCGGTCACGTAGCCGCCGGGTTCGGCCGTGAGTGTCGCGCCGGGGTTACCAGGGACACGGCCCGGTTCTGTTGCCTGGGACATGAGTCCCTCCTTCGTCGATGCGCCTCATGCGTGCGTGGCGCAAAGATCCGCCCGCGACATGTCGGACACGTAACCGCCTCGAGTTGCGTGCATTTCGTCCGGCATCGCCGCAGGTGGGAGCGCCAGATATATCTGCGCGCCCGGCTCCGTCTCCCGGCTCCCCGCCCCCACTCGGCCGAAGGCTGCCCTTTCGGTCGACGGCTCGGGTTACAGCCGGAGCCCTCGACCGAAAGGGCAGCCTTCGGCCGGTTGTGCGGGGGTGTGCAGGCCGGCTTCGAGGCGGTGGGTGTGCTCGGCGGCGAGAAGCAGGAGGCGGTCGGTGTCGCGGGCGACGAACGCGGCGAGCATGCGGGAGTGGTCGTCGCGCAGCAGCCGCCGGCCGGCCGGACCGACCCGGGTCATCGCGCGGGTGGGCTCGGTGATGTTCCACGCGGTGTGCAGCATGTGCAGCAGCCGCGGCATCCGGCTCGGGGCCAGCATCGCGTCGTGGAACTCCCGGCTGAGCCGGGCGAACACCGTCGCGTCGGCCAGCGCCGCCTCGTCGAGGGCGGCGTGCAGCGCGCGGAGCCGGTCGTCGTCGGCGTCCGTCGCCGCCGCGACCGCCGCCGCCAGGCCCGCCGACTCCAGAGCGCCCGCCACGGTGTACAGCTCGGCCAGTTCGGCGTCGGAGAGCCGCGTCACCGTGTATCCCAGCCGCGGCTCGTGCTGCAGCAGTCCTTCGCCGAGGAGCGTCTTGGCGGCCTCCCGCACGGGGATGCGGCTCAGGCCGAAGAACGCGGCGACCTCGTCGAGCGGGATCGCGGTACCGGGGTCGACGTCGCCGGAGGCGATGACGCGGCGCAGTTCGGCGAGCACGTGCGGTCCGGTGGCGTAGCCGCGGGGTCGGCGCAGCAGGCGCACCAGCGGCGTCGGTGCCGTCTCCTCGCCCCGGCCGGGTTGCGGCGGCCGTCCGGGCTGGTCCGTCGCGTCCATCGGCCACCTCCTGCCTTCGCTGCGCCCTGTTCGCTCGGAGTCCAGCATCGCGCACAACGTGTGACCGTTCCGTGCCGAGGCACCCTCGCGCGCGCCACGCGTCTCGGGCCAGACTGACTCCGTGCAGACGTCACTCAGCCACCACAAGTCAGCTTCGACGACAGCCCCGGCGCCCCGCCAAGGTGCTGATCACGGCCCTGGTCACGGCCCGGCGGACGAGCCGGATGCCGTGCGGATCGGGGTCCTGACCAGCGGCGGCGACGCGCAGGGCATGAACGCGGTGGTGCGCGCCGTGGTGCGCGGCGGCATCCACCTCGGCGCCCGTGTGTACGCGATCTACGAGGGCTACCAGGGCGCGGTCGACGGCGGCGACGGCATCCGCGAACTCGGCTGGGACGACGTCGGCAGCATCCTGCACCGCGGTGGCACGATCATCGGCACGGCCCGCTGCGCCGCCTTCCGCGAGCGCGAGGGCCGCCTGGCCGCCGCGAAGAACCTCCTCGAACACGGCATCGACCGGCTCGTCGTCATCGGCGGCGACGGGAGCCTGACCGGCACCGACATCTTCCGCCGCGAGTGGCCCGGCCTGCTCGCCGAACTCCAGGAGCGCGGCGATATCACCGAGGAGACGGTGCGCGCGCACCCGACGCTCATGGTCGCCGGGGTCGTCGGCTCGATCGACAACGACCTGGTCGGCACCGACATGACGGTGGGCACCGACTCCGCGCTGCACCGGATCCTCGAGGCGATCGACGCGATCTCCAGCACGGCCGCGAGCCACCAGCGCACGTTCGTCGTCGAGGTCATGGGCCGGCACTGCGGGTACCTGCCGCTGTCGGCGGCGATCGCCGGAGGCTGTGACGCCGTGTTCGTGCCCGAGGACCCGCCGGCGCCCGGCTGGGAGGACGGGCTGTGCACGCAGCTGTCGGCGGCGCGCGCCGCCGGCCGCCGCGACAGCATCGTGCTCGTCGCCGAGGGCGCCCAGGACCAGCAGGGCAACCGGATCGACGCCGACCTCGTGCGCGACGTGCTCGCCGAGCGGCTCGGCGAGGACGCCCGGGTGACGATCCTCGGGCACGTGCAGCGCGGCGGCACCCCCAGCGCGTACGACCGCTGGATGAGCACGCTGCTCGGATTCGCCGCGGTCCAGGACGTGCTCGGCGCCGACGCGGACTCGCCGGCCCACATCATCGGGGTGCGTCACAACCGGCTCGCGCGGCTGCCGCTGGTGGAATCGATCGCGAACACGCGGGCGGTGGCCGGGTACATCGAGGCCCACGAGTACGACAAGGCGATCACCGCCCGCGGCGAGAGCTTCACCAAAGCCATCGGGCTGTTCTCGCAGCTGACGACGCCCGTGCTGGAGCCGGCGCCCGACGCCCCGCGGGTCGCGTTCATGCACTGCGGCGGGCTGGCTCCGGGCATGAACTCGGCGGCCGGGGCGGCGGTGCGGCTCGCGCTCGCCGCCGGCCTGCAACCCGTGGGCGTGCGTGGTGGGTTCCCGGGGTTGCGAGACGGCGCGGTCGAGGAGCTTGGCTGGGCCGACGTCGAGGGCTGGCTCGGAGACGGTGGCGCCGAGCTCGGCACCCGCCGCCGCCTCCCGGAGCCGGAGGAGTTGTACGGCGTGGCCCGCACCATCGAGGCGCACGGCATCGATGCGCTCGTCATCATGGGCGGCTTCAACGCCTACCGCGGCGCGCACCAGCTGCTCAGCGAGCGCAACCGCTACCCGGCCTTCAACATCCCGATCATGTGCGTGCCGACGAGCATCGACAACAACCTGCCCGGCTCGGAGCTGTCGATCGGGGCAGACACCGCGCTCAACGACGCCGTGTGGGCGCTGGACCGCATCAAGCAGTCCGGCAGCGCGAGCACCCGCTGCTTCGTCGCCGAGGTCATGGGCCGCCGGTGCGGCTACCTGGCGTTCATGGCGGCGCTGGCCTCCGGCGCGGAGCGGGTGTACCTCAACGAGGTGGGGATCCGGCTGGGTTCGCTCGTGGAGGACATCGAGGAGATGACGCACGCGTTCGTCGGCGGGCGCCGGCTGTACCTGGTGATCCGCAACGAGCAGGCCAGCGAGCACTACACGACCGACGTGCTGGCCCGGCTCTTCGAGGAGGAGGGCGGCGACGCCTTCGACGTGCGCGAGGCGTACATCGGGCACCTGCAGCAGGGCGGCACCCCGACCGCGTTCGACCGGCTCCTGGCGTGTCGGCTCATGTCGTACGCCATCGACCAGATCAGCGAGCAGCTGACGAACGGCCGGCACGACGCGAGCTTCGTCGGGCTCGTCGAGGGCCGGATGAGCACCGGCAAGCTCGCCCACCTCGAGGAGGTCGCCGACCTGGTGCACCGCCGGCCCTACGACCAGTGGTGGATGCCGCTGCTGCCGATCATCGACGCTCTCGCCAGCCCGAGCGGCAGTTCGCGCTCCGGCGAGCCGCGGCTCCTGCCGCAGGAGTAGCCGGCGGCGTCTGGCGCGGGCTCGTTCGGGCTCCGGTCTCGGGCGGGGCTCGGTCTCGGGCGGGGTCGGGGTCGCGCGGGCTCGGTCTCGGGCGGGCTCGGTCTCGGCCTGTGGGAGGGCGGTCTCGCTGACCGGGACGGGACCGCCCGGCTGCCGCGAGACCGGCTCCGCGGAGGTGATCTCGCGGAACCCGGGCGGTCCAGTGGGATGGCACAGGCTTCTGTGCGGTTGGCTGGGGTGGTGCGGACGACGGCGGGGCGATCTGTGCGGGTGCCGAGGGGCGGAGCCGGCTGAGGCCGGGCCGCCGCAGCTGCCGGCCGAGGCTGAGGGGCCGCGGCGCCCGCCGGAGGAGTCGCCGAACGCGCTTCCCCCGCCGGAGGAGTCGCCGAACGCGGTTCCCCCGCCTGTGAAGTCGCCGGACGCGGATCCCCGCCTGTGGAGTCGCCGAA
>JBDIAM010000088.1:0-11790 GCA_039812445.1 Piscicoccus intestinalis
GGCTCCTCCGAGGCGGTTTCACAACGAATGGTGATGTCCAACTAAGTGATTCATCAACCTGGGGGATACTGGCAGGAGCCGCAGCAAGCCGTCTCCGGGGGAACCATGACGTATGCAGACGAGCCCGTCACGGGCAGCGGGCCCGGCCCGGCTCCCGACGACGGCGGACGCCTGAGCACCGGGGACCATTCCGCCTGGCGGCCGCTGGGCAGCGCGTACCTCGTCGGCGAGGTCATCGGCCGCGGCGCCAGCGGCCAGGTCGTCGACGGGCGCGACCGCGGAGGCCACCGGTTCGCGGTGAAGTTCCTGCATCCCGAGTACGCCGACGACCCGGAGACCGTGCGCCGGTTCGTCGGCGAGCGCGACGCCCTGCGGGCCATCGTGCACCCGCACGTCATCCCCGTCGTCGACCTCGTCGTCGAGGGCTCCACGCTCGCGATCGTCATGGAGCGCGCCTCCGGTGGTGACCTGCGCACACACCTGCGAGAGCGGGGCACGCTGGAGCCGGTGTACGTCGCCGGGTGGGGCGCCCAGATCGCCTCCGGGCTGGCGTGCGCCCACCGGCTCGGCGTCGTGCACCGCGACGTCAAGCCCGAGAACGTGCTGCTCGACGAACAGACCGACCCACCCAGCGCCCGGCTGTCCGACTTCGGCATCGCCGGACTCGCCGGGGCCCTCGTGCCCGGCGACACCCTCGGCACCCCGCACTACCTCGCGCCGGAACTCGCCGACGGCCACGCCGCCACCCCGGCCGCGGACGTGTACGCGCTCGGCGCGACACTGTACGAACTCGCCTGCGGCTACCCCCCGTTCGCCGCCGCCGGCGACCAGGAGTCGGTGCTGCGGGCGCTGGCCACGCACACCCCCGCGCGGCCACCGGGGATTCCCGGCGCGCTGTGGGCGGTGCTCGCCGACATGCTCGCCCGCGATCCGCGCGAGCGACCCGACGCCGCCGCGGCCCAGCGCGACCTGGCGGCGCTGACCGGCCAGGTGGAGGGGCTGCCGGCCGCGACCCGCACTCCCACGCCGCCGGCGCCGACCCCGATCGTCTCGGCCCCGCAGTGGGGTCCGTCGGAGTCTCCCGCGCCCCGACGGTCGCTGGGCCGGTCGCAGCGTCGTCGCGGGGCGCCGTCGCGCCTCGTCTCGAGAGGCCGGGCTGCGACGGGCCGGGCTTCGACGGGGCGGGCTGCGACGGGCGGAACCCCTCGTCGGCGCAGGCCGGTCCTGGTCGGGCTCGGTGTCGCGGCGGCGGCACTCGCCGGGTGGGCCGCGCTCGGGCTCGGCGACGATGATCCCGCCACGCCGGCCGCCACCTCTCCCACGTCGTCACCCACGTCGTCACCAGCGCCGAGCGTGAACGTCGACGCCCGGGCCGCGGCCGGCCGCGTCGGCTCCGGTGGGGTCGCGTCGGCGGCGCCCGGGGTGACGCCGCGTCCGTACGCGGGCGAGGGCACGCTGATCGCCAACCGCGGCACGGGTCCGTATCCGGTCGCGGCGCTCCCCCCGGGCGCGCAGGGCTCGGCCGATTTCGCCCGGGCGGTGCACCGCGCCTACGCGCGCAGCGACGCCGCCGGCCGCACCGCCCGGCTCGTCGGGGTGCGCGCCGCCGAGGGCGCCCGGGCCTACGACGTCACCTGCGCCGGCGGACCCGTCGTCGTCTGCACCGGCGGCGGCACCGAGGTGCGCCTCTACGGCGCCGCGCGCTGACGAGCACGCCTCGTCGGCGAGGCCGGGGGCTTCGGCGCTGCAGCCGCCTCGCCGGTCAGCTCGCGTGCGACGAGACCACCGGGGCGGGCTCCGCAGGCTCTGCGGGAGCCGGGTCGGCCGGAGCCGGGTCGAGCGGCGGGTTGACCGCTGCGGGCCCAGGGTTCGCGGGCTCCGGGTTCGCGGGTTCCGGGTTCGCAGGCTGCGGGTTCGGCGGGTTCGGCACAACCGGATCGACGGGCGGAGGGTCGTCGGCGTCCGCCGGTGGCTCAGGTGCCTCCGGCTCGGGCGCCGGGGGTTCCGGCGCGGGCGGCGGCTCGACGGGATCGGCGATCACCGGCTCCGAGGTCACCGGCTCCGAGGTCACCCCGGACTGCGCGCGGGTGGAGGTCGCTGACGTGTTCGCGTCCGAGGCGGTCCAGGTTCGTGCGGTGTCGGCGCGGTCGAGCGGCGCGGTCGACCCGGCGACGCCCTGGCGCGCGCCGACGTCGGCCGGCACCCCAGTGGCCGGCACCCCAGTGGCCGGCACCCCGGCGGCCGTGCCGCGCGGGACCGTCACCTGCGTGACCCCGGACCCTCCCGACGCTCCCGAGCCGACCGACGCGCGCTGCGCCGGTGGCACCGATCCGTCGGAGAACGTCACGACGCCCGGCGAGGTCGCGCTCGGTTCGGGAGCCGGGTCGGTGGCCGCCTCGTCGCGGGCTCCGGCCCACCACGCGCCGCCGACCAGCAGGGCCGCCACCAGCGCCGAGGCACCCATGAGCCCGACCGTGGGCACCGCGCCGCGCCGTCGCCCGGCGGGCGTCGGCGGGCGGAAGCCCGGGTCGAGCGGGGGCTGGGCCGGTTCGTACGCCAAGCCGCTGATCGAGGCGGCTCTGGTCGCGCCGACGGACTCGCCGGCGCTCGTTCCTGCGGGCCGGTAGCCGCCCGAGAAGCCTGCGGGGTCAGCCGGTCGGCGCCCCGCCCCCAACACGGTCGCTTGCGTGTCGGCCTCCGACCAGGCGGCACGGCCGGCGTGTGCAGCAAGCACGGCGCTGCGAGGGCGATTCGAGATGACCGTGTCGACGCTGTCGAACCCGCCGAAGGACACGACGGCCAACGGCTCGGTCACCGGGCCGGACGCAAGGTCTCTCGAAGGCTCGGTCGGAGGTTCGGTCGCAGGCTCGGTCGAAGGCTCGGCGGCCCCGGCCGACGCCCCGCACGACCCGCAGAAGATCCCCGCAAGAGCTGCCCCGCAAACGCGACAAGTCTTGACGCTCATGTAAATTCCCCCCTCGGGTGCGCCCCGAGCACCCGGCGACCGGTACGCTACCAGATCGTCGTTCAGGGGCTGGGGGCATGGGAATGGACGGGGACCGCGGACAGGCTGGCGGGCACCGCGCGACCGGTCGTTCGCACGCGCGCGAGGGGTCGGACGCTCGGGATGAGGCCCAGGAGCACTCCCGCGGTCAGGCTCCGCGCGGCTTCGGCACCGCCGGGCGGGAGCCGTTCGCCGCCGGCGACCACCGACGTCCGGCCGGTCCGGGCGGCGCGGTCGTCCCGGGCGGCCCCGCGGCCGACTCCGCCTCGGAGGAGACCCGCCTGCTGCGGGCGAGCGACACCGGCCGGCCGCCCCTCACCCTGACGATGGGCGACCGCACCTGGCCGCTGTCGCCGACCTCGCCAAGCGCATCGGCCTCGCCGACCACCTCGGCCACCCCGACTCTGCTCATCGGCCGGCTCGCCGACGCGGACGTGCGCGTCGACCACCCCGAGGTCTCGCGTCGGCACGCCCTCGTCGAGATCGGCGCCGACGGCCACACGATGCTCACCGACCTCGGCTCGGTCAACGGCACGTACATCGGCGGCCGCCGCGTCACGACCGTGCGGCTCACGCCCGGCACGGCGATCCACCTCGGGCCCGGCACCGCCTCCCCCGTCCTGACCGTGCGCACGGCCACCGACGAGCCGTCCGGCCCCGGGCCCGACCGCGACCCGGGTCACGTCGTGCCGCACACGCCGGACGGCACGGTGACGATCGGCCGGTCCGGGGACAACACGCTGACGATCGACGACCTGCAGGCCTCGCGCCACCACGCCCGCGCGACGCGCGAGGGCGACGGGTTCTGGGTCGAGGATCTCGGCAGCCTCAACGGCACGTACGTCAACGGTCACCCGGTCACCGCGGCCTACCTCGGCCCGCACGACCTGCTGACGATCGGTCAGCGGCACTTCCGGGTCGAGGGCGGCACGCTCGTCATGACCCGGCAGCGCCGCGAGGTGAGCCTGACCGCGCACGGCCTGCGGGTCGTGCTCCCCGACGGCAAGACGCTGCTCGACGGGGTCGATCTCGCGCTGCCGACGTCGAGTCTCATGGCGGTCATCGGCCCGTCCGGAGCCGGAAAGTCGACGCTGCTCGGCGCGCTCACCGGCTCCCGGCGGGCCAGCGCGGGCACGGTGACGTTCGACGGGCGGGACCTGTACGAGAACTACGACGAGTTGCGCCGGCGCATCGGCCTGGTGCCGCAGGACGACGTCGTGCACCCTCAGCTCACCGTGCGGCAGGCCCTCGAATACGCCTCGCGGCTGCGGTTTCCCGCCGATCTCGAACCGGCCGCGCGGCGCGCCCGCATCGACGAGGTCGTCGCCGAGCTCGAGCTGACAGGGCACGCCGACACCCGCATCGACCGGCTCAGCGGCGGGCAGCGTAAGCGCACGAGCGTGGCCCTGGAACTGCTCACCGAGCCCTCGCTGCTGTTCCTCGACGAGCCCACCTCGGGCCTGGACCCCGGGCTCGACAAGTCGGTGATGACGACGCTGCGCACGCTCGCCGACGGCGGCCGCACGGTGATCGTCGTCACCCACAGCGTCGCCAACCTCGGCATGTGCGATCGGGTGCTGCTGCTCGCGCCCGGTGGCAAGGTCGCCTACTTCGGCCCACCGGAGGCGGTGCTGTCGTACTTCGCGTGCACCGACTACTCCGACGTGTTCACGCTGGTCGCCGCCCACCCGGACGAGGTGGCGCGGCGCTTCGCCCGGCACGCCGCCCGCGAGGACCCCAACCGCGATCTCGCGCCGCGCCGCCGCGCCCCGGAGCCCGACCCGCCCCGACGCCAGCAACCGCTGCTGCGGCAGGTCGGCACCCTCGCCGCGCGGCACCTACGCGTGCTCGCGGCCGACCGCTCGTACACCGCGTTTCTCGCGGTGCTGCCGATCGTGCTCGCGCTGCTCGTGCTCGCGGTGCCCGGCAGCGCGGGGTTCGGGCCGCCGGGCGCCGACCGGCCCACCGAGAAGCTCCAGCTGCTCGTCGTGCTCATCGTCGGCGCGGCGTTCATGGGCATGGCCTCCAGCGCCCGGGATCTCGTCGCCGAACGCCCGATCTACCGCCGCGAGCGCGGAGTCGGGCTCTCCCCGCTGGCGTACCTGTCGGCCAAGGTGCTCGTGTACCTGGGGATGGCGCTGCTGCAGTCGGCGGTGCTCGTCGCGGTCGTGCTCGCGGTGACGGACCCGCCGAGCGCGGGCCTCGTGCTCGGCAGCGGCTCGGCTGAGCTGTTCGTCGCGGTCGCGGCGACGACCTTCGCCAGCGCCGCCCTCGGACTGCTCATCTCCGCGTGCGTGTCGACGTCCGAGCAGGTCATGCCGCTGCTCGTCGTGGCGATCATGGCCCAACTCGTGCTCTGCGGCGGCCTCATCCCGGTCGCCGGGCAGGCCGTGCTCGAGCAGCTGTCCTGGGTGACGCCCAGCCGGTGGGGGTACGCGGGGGCCGCCGCCACGGTGGATGCGCTGTCGGTGCCGCGGGTGGCGTACGACGAGTTGTGGGAGCACACCGCCTCCGCGTGGTGGACGGCGGTCGGCGTGCTCGGGGGCCTCACCGTCGCCGTGCTCGCCGCCACGTGGGCGCGGCTGCGGCGGGTCGGGGCCTGACGCTCTCGGCCCTCGGGCGTGGGTTACGGCCGGGGCCGCGGGACGCCCGGCAGCTTGGGCCGCAGCGCGCTCGTCGCGTACGCGGCACCGACGGCGAGCGCGAGTGCGGCGAACGCGTCGTGTCCCTGGCCGGTGATGCCGACGATCATGAGCACGCCGGTGGCCGGGCCGCGCAGGGAGGTGGCCAGCACGGCCGCGGCGCCGAGCACGGCCAGCGACGCGATCGGCACGTCGAGGCCGGGCATCGCGAGCTGCGCGAGATGCCCGAGGATCGCGCCGGACAGGGCTCCGGCGGCGAAGCCCGGCGCGAGGGTGCCGCCGACCGCTCCGGCCCGCAGCGTGAGCATCGTGAGGACGCACTTGCCGACGAGGGTGGCGAGCGCCACCCCGAGCCCGATGCCGAGGAAGGCGCTCTGCATCGCGGCGCGCCCGTTGCCGAGCACCAGCGGGAACCACCAGGCGACGACGGCGGTGGCGATCCCGGCCAGAGGCAGGGTCAGCAGCGTGAGGTTGCCCCGCTGGGACGTGGCCTTGACGTGGTCGGCGACGTCGCCGAACCACCCGCCGAACGGCCCGAGCAGCAAGCCGATGACGAGGGCCCACGCGAGCAGGTGCCAGTCGGTGCTGTCGAGCATCGGGGCGGCGAACTGGTGCACGGGGTCGACGACGACGCGCGAGACGAGCACCGCGATGACCGACATGCTCAGGCAGGTCGCCGCGATCGTCGTGGAGATCTGCGCGAGCAGCAGTTCCATCGCGAACACCGCGCCGCCGAGCGGCACCTGGTAGACGGCGGCCAGACCGGCTCCGGCCGCGGCCCCGATGAGCACCCGCCGATCGTGCTCGGTCAGCCCGTGGTTCCCGAGCCGCGCGGTGAGCCGCTCGCCGGCGAGACCACCGAGCTCGCGCGGGGCGACCTCACGACCCACCGGCAGCCCGGCGCCGACGCCGATCATCTGAAAGGCCGCGTTGGCCACCGTTCCCCACACCGGAGTCGGTTTGCCCGCGACCATCCCCTCGACGCCGACGAGCGTGACGCGCCGGCGCAGCAGCCACCACGCGAGGGCCAGCACGATCGAGACGACCGCGACACCCAGGCTCATCCGCCACGCCTCGACACCGTTGGTGAGCACCTGGCCGTGCTCCTCGCCGTGGCCGTAGACGATCTCCTCGGTCGCGTGCAGGATCCACGTGAGCAGCGCGGCCCCCAGCCCCGCCAGCACCCCGAGCACGACGACCAGGCCGGTGTAGGCGAGCACGCGCGCCGGGGCCCACCGGCCGGCCGCTCGATCGGGATCGGAGCCCGAACCGGAGCGCGCACCGGACGCCGGCTCGGGGGCCGGCTCGGGGGCCGGATCGGGGGTTCGTTCGGACGTCGGCTCATGCGGGCGCTGGGGACGGACCACGAGGCGGAGACTATCGCGGCCGCCCGGCCGGGTTCGCGTGTATTGTCGCCGGTCACGGCGGCGTCGCGAACCGGTGGCATGCAACCTCGTCACCCTCGACCGGCTGGGCAACGAAGCAGCGCGCAACGACCAGACAGGTGATGTCGGGCGAGAGCGGGCCCCTAAGAGACCGTGGACGGCCCGGCGACGGCGGCCCCGGCGGCGGCGCATCGGGCGCGCAGGGCGCGGTCGGCGGTGACGACGAGCACCTCGTCTCCGGGCCCGGACGCGGCGACCGCCTGCCGGGCCTGGGCGACGATCTCGTCGTCGCCCTCGCCCGGGGCGTGCACGGTGCGCACGCCGCCGTCGATGCCCTCGGGCACGCCGGCGCGAGCCTTGCCCTCCAGAACGAGCACGACCTCGTCGGCGAGTGCCCCGGCCGCGAGCCTGCGCACCAACCGGTCGTGCAGGCGGCGCGCCGCGCCCGGGCGGTCGCGCCACCAGCCGTCGGGGCGCGAGCCCACGACGTTGGCGCCGTCGACGATGAGCACCTTCATGTCCACCACTGTGCTCGCCGATCGCCCCGCTGTCAGGCGGGCTTGCCGTCGGTGGCGGACCGGACGCGCCGCCCCGATCGGCCCGAGAGCCACAACCCGGCGGCGATGATCGCGGCGCCGACGAGGTGGAACCACCACAGCCGCTCGCCGACGAACACGAACGCGAGCACCGCCCCGAAGACCGGCATGAGGTGCAGGAACTGTCCCGCGCGCGCCCCGCCGATGAGTTCGACCCCGCGGTTGAAGCAGGCGTACGACACAATCGAGGGGATCACCGCGACGTAGGCGACCGCCGCCAGGGCGCCCGGGGTGAGCGGAATCGTTCGGCCGCCCGCCACCTCGACCGCGGCGAACGGCAGCAGCACGAGCGCCCCCGCGCCGAACGTCACGACCAGCAGCGACAGCGGATGCACCGGCGGCCGGCTGCGCAACGCGACGGTGTACACCGCGTACGACGCGAC
Organism: Piscicoccus intestinalis; assembly: GCA_039812445.1. Classification (GTDB taxonomy): domain Bacteria; phylum Actinomycetota; class Actinomycetes; order Actinomycetales; family Dermatophilaceae; genus Kineosphaera; species Kineosphaera intestinalis_A. The sequence goes on from JBDIAM010000088.1 coordinate 8,011, forward strand.
GGCCAGCAGGATCCACAGGTCGCCGACCGTGACCCGCAGCCCGAGGCCGCCGAAAGGCTCACCGCGCGTGATGACGAGCCAGACTCCGGCCAGCGAGACGACGAGCCCGACCAGCTGCACCGCGCGCGGCGGCTCCCGGTGCAGCAGCGCCGTGACGACGATGATGAGCACCGGGCAGACCGACTGCAGCAGCAGCCCGTTGACCGCGGTCGTCGTCTCCAGCCCGCGGTACACGAGCGTGTTGAAGACCGCGACGCCCGTCACCGAGAGCACGGTGAGCACCCGCCAGTGCCGCCGCAGCCGCCGCGCGTCCGCCCGCAGGTGCCGCCACGCGAACGGCAGCAGGATGGCCCCGGCGATGACCCAACGGGCCAGCGCCAGCTGCACCGGCGGCACCTGCCCACCCACGAGGCGACCGACGACGAAGTTGCCCGACCAGCCCAGCACCGCCACGCACAGCAACAGCGGCCCCGACGCGTAGATCCAGCTCAGCACGCCGACTCGTTCGCTGGTCATTGCGGCACGCTACCGAGCGACCGTCTCGGGCTGCGGGCGCCCGGCGCCGGGACCGGCCCGCAACACCCGCGAAACACCGTGCCGCGACGGGGTAACACGTCGTTGTTAGCGTGCGCTGCGCACGCACCCCACCCCGCCCCGCCCCCGCCCTGAACGGAGTCGCGCATGAAGGTCATCGTCATCGGAGCCGGCATGGGCGGCCTGTGCGCGGCCATCGCCCTGCGCAACAACGGTCACGACGTGACCGTGTACGAGAAGGTCACCGAATTCCGGCCCGCGGGCGCGGCGATCTCGGTGTGGTCCAACGGCGTCAAGTGCCTCAACTACCTCGGCCTGACCGAGCAGGCCGCGGCCCTCGGTGGCCCGATGCACCGGATGGCCTACATCGACGGGTCGACCGGGGAGACGATGTGCGGGTTCAGCCTCGTCCCCCTCGTGCAGCAGGTCGGTCAGGCTCCGTACCCGATGTCACGCACCGCGCTGCAGGCCATGCTGCGGCGTGAGTTCGGCGAGGACCGCATCCATCTCGGCCAGAAGCTCGTCGGCGTCGAGGACGACGGCGCCGTGGTGACGGCGCACTTCGAGGGCGGCGGCAGCGACTCCGGTGACCTGCTCGTCGGGGCGGACGGGGCGCACTCGACCGTCCGCGAGTACGTGCTCGGCGGGCCGACGCCGCGGCGCTACGCCGGCTACGTCAACTGGAACGGGCTCGTCGACATCGACGAGCGACTCGCGCCGGGCGACCAGTGGACGACGTTCGTCGGTGAGGGCAAGCGGGTCTCGCTCATGCCGGTGGCGGACGGGCAGTTCTACTTCTTCTTCGACGTGCCGTTGCCGCCGGGGCTGCCGGAGGACCGCGAGACCCTGCGCGGCGATCTACGCCGGTACTTCGCCGGCTGGGCGGAGCCGGTGCAGCGGCTCATCGAGGCTCTCGACCCGGCGCGCACCAACCGGGTGGAGATCCACGACATCGAGCCGTTCCACACATGGGTGTCCGGCCGGGTCGCGTTGCTCGGCGACGCCGCGCACTCGACGTCGCCCGACATCGGCCAGGGCGGCTGCCAGGCGATGGAGGACGCCGTCGTGCTCGCGATGTCGTTGCAGACCAACACCCTCGGTGTCGAGGACGCGCTCGTGCGGTACCAGGATCGCCGCAGCAGGCGGGCCGGCGATCTCGTGTTGCGGGCGCGGCGCCGCTGCGACGTGACGCACGGTGTCGACCCGGCGGCCACCGCGGCCTGGTACGAGGAACTGCGCGGCGAGGACGGGACCAACATCATCCGCGGCATCGTCGCGAACATCGACGGAAACCCGTTGGGCTGAGCGGCCGGTCGCCGACGGTTCAGCCGGTGATGCCGGCGGCGCTCAGCCCGGCGCGCAGGATCTCCAGGTCGTCGTCGGTGGACTCGACGAGCGGCAGCCGCACGCTGGCGTGCGGGATGACGCCGAGTTCGACGAGGGCGGCCTTGGCCATGATCGCGCCCTGCGAGGTGGTCATGATCGCCTCGACGGCGGGCACGAGCCGACGATGCACGGCGCGGGCCCGGTCGAGGTCGCCGGCCTCGACGGCGTCGACCATCTCGCGGTACTGGGTTCCGGCGACGTGGCCGACGACGCTGATGACGCCGCTCGCGCCGAGGGCGAGCCAGGCGAGGTTGTCCTCGTCGGCGCCGGAGTACCAGGCGAGGTCGGTCTGGTCCATCAGCTTGGTGGCGGCCCACTGGTCGCCCTTGGCGTCTTTGACGGCGACGATCCGCGGGTTCGCGGCCAGCTCGGCGAGGGTCGCGGGCGCGAACGGGATTCCGGTGCGGCCGGGGATGTCGTAGAGCATGATCGGCAGCTGGGTGGCGGCGGCGACCGCCTCGCAGTGGGCGATGAGCCCGCGCTGGGTCGGCTTGTTGTAATACGGCGACACAAGCAGGAGCCCGCCGACGCCCGCCTCACCGGCCGCCTTGGTCATCTCGACACAGTGCTTGGTGTCGTTGGAGCCGACGCCGGCGACGACGTGGGCGCGGTCGCCGACCTGGTCGGCGACCGTGCGCATCATGTCGACGCTCTCGTCGAAGCTCAGGGTCGAGGACTCACCGGTGGTGCCGTTGACGACGATGCCGTCGTGCCCCGTGGCGAGCAGGTGTTCGACGAGGTCGCGGGCGCCCTTGTGGTCGACCTCCCCGTCGGGGGTCATGGGGGTGACCATCGCGGTGAGCACGCTGCCGAAGGGGCGGGAGGGTGTCGTCATGGTCTCAGGGTGCCCGGCGAGATTGCACACGTCCAGCAACCCTTTCTGGCGTGTATTCGGAAAGGTCGCTTCATCGCCGTAGGGTGGGCGGATGCTCGATCCGCAGGCCCTGCGCGCATTGGCGGCGATCTCGCTCACAGGTTCGGTGGCGGGTGCCGCGGACGAGCTCGGGTTCACGGCCTCGGCGGTCTCGCAGCAGGTCAAGCGGCTGTCAGTCCAGGTCGGGGTGCCGTTGACGGCGCGGGTGGGGCGTGGGGTGGTGTTGACGCCGGCCGGGCAGGCGCTCGTCGACGCGGCCCCGGAGGTGTTCGCGGCGTTGGAGCGGGCGGGCGACGCGGCCCGGCGCCGGTCGGCGACGGTGGCGGGCACGTTGCGGCTCGCGGCGTTCTCCACCGCGGTGCGGGGACTGGTGACGCCGCGACTGCCGGGGTTGGCGGCCGCGTTTCCGGCGCTGGACCTGGCGATCGACGAGCTGGACCCCGCAGAGGCGGCGTCGGCGCTGTCGTCGGGCGCGGCGGAACTCGCGCTCGTGCACGACATGGACGGGGTGGCGCTGCCGCTGCCCACGGGGGTGCGATCGCGGGCGGTGCACACCGACGTGGGTGACGTCATCGTGCGCTCGGATCATCCGCTGGCGCAGCGGCGTTCGCTGACGGGGCGCGACCTCGTGGGGTCGACGTGGGTGACCTCGCCGCCGGGCACCGCCTGTCACGACTGGTTCCAGCGCCTGTTCGTGGGCGCCGAGACGAACCCGCGGGTGCTGCATCGGGTGGACGACTTCTCGACCCAGCTGGCGCTCGTGGAGGCGGGCGGGGTCACGGCGCTCATTCCCCGGCTGGCCCGCCCGGCGCTGCCGGCCTCGGTGCGCGCCGTGCCGGTGGAGCCGGCCCCGGTGCGGCGCGTCGACGCGGTGTGGCGGGCGAGCTCGGAGTCCAACCCCGCGCTGCTCGCGGTCATCGACGCGCTGACCGGTGAGTCGCCCGCCGCGACGGGGTCTGGTGTGGAGGCGTCCTGAGGGGCAGGGG
>JBDIAM010000089.1:0-11667 GCA_039812445.1 Piscicoccus intestinalis
GCGCACCCCGCCGGCTGCGATGCGCCTTGTGGGTTGCGCCCTGTGGGTTACGTCGCGTGGGTTGCGTCGCGTGGGTTGCGCCGCGTGGGTTGCGCCGCGTGGCCTGTCCGCGCGCCGCCGTGCCTGACCCCTCATCCTTGCCGATCGTCACCGCGCCGGCCGGTAGGGCTCGCCGAGCCCGCCCGTCCGCCCACGATCACACCCGTCTCCGGCTCGCGTCTCCGGCTCGCGTCTCCGGCTCCCGTCTCCGGCTCGCGTCTCCGGCTCGCGTCTCCGGCTCGCGTCTCCGGCTCCCGTCTCCGGCTCGCGTCTCCGGCTCGCGTCTCCGCCTCCCGTCTCCGGCTCGCGTTTCCGGCTCGCGTCTCCGGCTCGCGTCTCCGGCTTCCGTCTCCCGTCTCCCGCGTCGCCTTCCCTGACGCGCCTCTCCACCGCCCCTCCAATTGACACGTGAGCCTGTGTCGTCGGGCTGGACCGCCCGGCTGCCACAGAACCAATACCGCGGAGCCGGTTCGGCGGCTCCCACCCGGTCTCGTCTCGTCAGCCGAAACGGCCCACCCAGATGCCGAGACCGACACCAGTCACCAGCCTTCGGATGACGGCAACCGATGCGCCGGCCGGACTCAGGCCGCCACGGGCACGGCAAGCCCGTGAGCGTGGGCAGCGTCCGCGATCCGCTGCGCGATGGCAGGCAGGTCACCCAGATCCGGCCAGCTGAACCGCACGATGACCCAGCCCTGCCGACGCAACGCCCGCTCTTGTTCGTCGGCCCGACGCGCCGCGGTCGGATCGTCGAGCTTGATCAGCCCGTCGAACTCCAGCAACAGCCTCGTGCCGCGCACCATGAAGTCGGCGCGGTAGGTCGTGCCGCCGACCGCGATCTCGACCTGTGGGTCGACGGAGATCCCCAGCAGCCACAGGTCGTAACCCAACAGGCTCTCGCCGGGCGACTCGTGGCGTGGGTCGGCCAGCGGCAACACCTTGGACAGGCGCACCGCACCTGGAGCCCGCTGATAGAGCGCCAGCGCGGCCTGGAGCTCTTCGCGGTCGGCGGCACCCGCCGCGCGCTCGGGCGCGCTCGCCTCCGGTCTCGCCGCGCGCAGTGCCGCGTCGGCTGCGACCAGTGCTGCGCGCGGGCCGTGCCATAGGCCGGTCTGCATCACCGCGACCGCGGGCGTCACGCACCAGCCGACCGTAGGGGTGTGCTCGGGAAGCTGATGGATCACCCAACCCGTGCCGTACCTCGTGCGTGTGGCCCCCGCTCGGGCCAGGTGAACTGTGCCGAGGTGGGCCTCATAGGTTGGCAGCCCGAAGACCGTCAGGGCGCTGTCGTGGCTGGCCACCAGCTCGCCGCGCTCACCTCCCAGTCTCATCGCCAGGGCCCGTGCCCGGAGGCGGTGTCGCTCCTCGGGCGAGCTCGCACCGACCAGCGAGGCATAGCACCCCCGCATGACCCGTGTGAGGAGGCCGGCTTTGATCGCGGCGGCAACAACGTCGTCGCCGAAACCGTGGGCCTGGGCTTGGGCGCGAGTTAGCACGCCGGTGCGCGCAGTGAGGAACTGGGTGAAGTCGTTCAGCTGGTCCATGCCGGCAGCGTGCGCCCTCGCTGCAGTGACGCGCTACGGCGAGGTGGGTGCTCTGTGGACGGCCGACATCCGCTGACGAACCTTGTGGATAGGCATGGCCACGGCGGCCACGGCGGCCACGGCGGCCACGGCGGCCCGACGCGCAGGCGCTCACGGCAGAACTACGGCGGCGGCGGTCTCAGCACCCGGGAGCTCAGTCTTGGAGCGCGAGACGGGACCGCCCGGCTGCCGCGGAACCAACTCCGCGGAGGTGATTCGGTGACAACCGGGCGGTCCAGCTCGATGGCACAGGCTCACGTGCGAAGACCGGTTGGCTGCGCGCGGGCCGTGGGCTGTGAGCCGTGAGCTGTGGCCCTTGGGGCAGAGCGCGGGCCGTGGGCTGTGAGCAGTGAGCTGTGGCCCTTGGGGCAGTGCGCGGGCCGTGGGTTGTGCGCCGTGGCCGCCGAGCCGTGGCCTGAGGGGCCACGGCTCGGCGTGGCTCGGGCTCCCGGGCGGCGGTGAGTCAGCGCGGGGGCATGCGCAGGGCGCCGTCGAGGCGGATGACCTCACCGTTTAGCATCGGGTTGGCGACGATCTGCTCGACGAGCATCGCGTACTCGTCGGGGCGGCCGAGGCGGGCCGGGTGGGGGACCATGGCGCCGAGGCTGTCCTTGGTCTCCTGCGGCAGCGAGGCCATCATCGGCGTCTCGAACGTGCCGGGGGCGATCGTCATGACGCGAATCCGCTTCTCCGCCAGGTCGCGTGCCGCCGGCAGCGTGAGCGCGGCGACGCCGCCCTTGCTCGAGGCGTACGCGGCCTGCCCCACCTGCCCGTCGAACGCGGCGACGGAGGCGGTCATGACGATGACGCCGCGGTCCCCGTAACGCTCTTCGACCGGCTCCTGCTCGGCCATGGTCTCCGCGGCGAGGCGCAGCAGGTTGAAGGTTCCGACGAGGTTGATGTCGATGACATCCCGGTACGTCTTCAGCGGCAGCACGCCCTTCTTGCCGAGCACCCGCCCCGGGGTCGCGACCCCGGCACACGCCACCGCGACCCGCAAAACCCCCAGCTCGGCAGACGCCGCGACGGCGGCCGCCAACTGCTGGTCGTCACGCACGTCGGCGGGCCGGAAGAGCGCCCGCTCCCCGAGTTCCTCCGCCAGATGCGGTCCACTGGATCCCGGCAGGTCGGCGATCACAACGCCGGCGCCGGCCGCATGAAGGCGCCGCACGGTCGCGGCCCCAAGTCCGGAACCACCACCGGTAACCACCGCGACGCCGCGCGCCGCACCGTTCAAGCCGTCGAGTTCCATCAGGAACGCAGCACCTCCTCATCGAGCACATCACAGATCGCCTGCGGGTCGTTCAACGTCAGCAATTGCTCACGGAACGACGGCTTGGTGAGGCGGCGCGCCAGCTGCGCGAGCACCGCCAGTTGGTCGGACTGTCCGCCCTCGGGAACGCCGATGAGGAAGATCAGGTGGGCCGGTCCGTCGGCGGCGCCCCAGTCGAGACCGGCCGTGCTGCGGCCGAACGCCATCGACGGCGTGGTGACGTGGGAGCTGCGGCTGTGCGGGATCGCGACGCCGCCCGGTAGGCCCGTGGCCATGAGGTCTTCGCGCCGCTGCACGTCGGCCAGGAACGCGTCGAGATCGGAGACGCGCCCTTCGGGCACGAACGTCTCGGCGAGGGTGCGGATCGCGGTGGTCCGGTCGGTGACGGGCAGGTCAAGCACCACCTGCGTGGCTGTCACGAGCGTCATCGTGCTCCTTACGTTCGGCCTGAGGTCGGGCCGCGTGGCGCCCGCGAGCGGCGGTGCGCGGCATGGCTCGACCCGCCCGTCAGCCTAGCGGCATTCGCCAGCGCCGATGCTGTGGACGGCCCCGGTGGGGCGCACGACACGTCGGACGCCGAGGACGCGGCGGCGCGAGGGCGTCCGCCGCGGGTGTGCCCCGGAGGGGAATCGCCATATCGACTATCCCGATGCCGGATCGGTGGCCGCGACCAGGCAGAACGTGCCCAGGTGGGCCATCGCGGATGTCGATATGGCGAATCCCCGCGCGGTGAGGCGCGCACGCCGAGACCTACCGCCGGCAGCCGCTCCCGTCACCCGCCGTCGGGGCGCCGCGGTCACCGGCCGCCCCCTTCGCTCGGCGCCGTTGGGTCGGGCTCGGAGTCGGGCCGCCACGCAGTCCCGAACCGGCCCGCGTGTACGACCTCCTCGAGCGAGCGCCGCCGGGGCCGATGGGGTCGCCGCGCCCCGCCCGAAACCCCCGCCGCCGCACCAGACCCCGGGGCCGCACCAGACCTCGAGACCCCCGAAGCCGTGCCGGACGGCTCGGCGGGCCGTCCGAGGGCGACGACGCCGACGAGCCGGCGGTCGGCGGGCACGCCGAAGGCCTGCCGAACGAGGTCGTGTCGCTCGCCCGGCACCCCGAAGAACAGGCCACCGATGCCCTCGTCGACGGCGCTGAGCAGGAGCAGCAGCGCCGCCATGCCGGTGTCGACGTCCCAATACGGCACGGGCCACGCCTGCGGGCCCTCGCCGAGCCCGGTGCGTTCCTTGTCCGGGCGGGCGTACCGCGCCACGTAGGAGCCCGGGTGCGAACACAACACGACGAGCGCGGGGGCGCGGCGCACCCCGCGCAGCCAGCGGTCGGGCTCCGCCTCGGGGTCGGGGGTCGCGGCGCGCCAGAACGCCTCGCGGTCCGCGGTCGCGGTGAGCAGCACCGCATCCCACCCCTGCGTGAAGCCTGCGCTCGGTGCGCGCAGGGCGTGGCGCAGGGCGCGTTCGAGGATCGTTGAGGGCAACGGAGCCGGGTCGAAGTCCCGCACCATGCGCCGGCTCATGACGACTTGGTGGAATTCCACGTGACCACCTTGCCAAGGATCCACACCACCCACTAAAGGAGACTCCCGGGCCCGTGCGTGGGATAGTTAGCACATGAACGCGCCCACCGGCGAGACCGCCTCCGTCCCGAGTGCCGACCCCGCCAGCGCCGCTGCCGCGAGCACGACACTCGCCGAACCCGTGCAGCCGGACGACCCCGGCTACCCGACCTCCTGGGAGGGTGATGTCGTCCTGCGGGACGGCTCGATCGGCCACGTCCGGCCGATCACGCCGGCCGACGCGGAGGCCATCCACCGCTTCCACGAGGGGCAGAGCGAGGAGTCCATCTACCTGCGCTTCTTCGCCCCGATCAAGCGTCTGTCCGACCGCGACGTCCACCGCTTCACGCATGTCGACCACAAGACCCGGGTGGCGCTCGTCGTCGTCGTCGGCGACGAGATCATCGGCATCGGGCGCTACGACCAGCTCGAGGACCCGCACTCCGCCGAGGTCGCGTTCAACATCTCCGACCACTACCACGGCAAGGGCGTGGGCTCGGTGCTCCTGGAGCACCTGGCGGCCATCGCCCAGGAGTACGACATCACGAAGTTCGTGGCGGAGGTGCTGCCGCAGAACCGCAAGATGATGAAGGTCTTCACCGACGCCGGGTACGAGGTTCGCCACCATTACGACGACGGCGTCATCGCCGTCGAGTTCACGATCGAGCCGACCGACCGGTCTCAGGCCGTGCAGCTCGCCCGCGAGCACCGCGCCGAGGCGTCGAGCATGGCCGGGGTGCTCGCCCCGAAGTCCGTGGCCGTCGTCGGCGTCAGCCGCCGGCCCGACGCCATGGGCTCCCGCGTGCTCGACAACCTCCTCGACACCGGGTTCACCGGGCCGGTCTACAGCGTCCACTCCGAGGCGGAGTCGGTGCGCGGGCTCAAGGCCTACCCGACCGTCGCCAGCATCGGCGAGCCGGTCGAGATGGCGATCATCACGGTGCCCGCCGAGCGCGTGCTCGACGTCGTCGACGACTGCGCCGAGGCCGGCGTGCGCACCCTGCTCGTCATCTCCACGGGCTTCGCCGAGCGCGGCGAGGAGGGCATGACGCGTCAGACGGAGGTGCTCAACCGGGCCCGCCGCGCCGGCATGCGCATCGTCGGGCCCGGCTCCTTCGGTCTCGTCAACAATCACCCCGAGGTGCGGCTCAACGCGACGATCGGCGCCGACCACCCCACCCCCGGCACCCTCGGCGTGTGCAGCCAGAGCGGCGGACTGGGCGTGGCCCTCGCGGCGGCGATGAGCCTGGCCGGCCTCGGCCTGTCGGTGCTCGCGTCGGCCGGCAACCGGGTCGACGTCTCGACGAACGACCTCATGCAGTACTTCATCGACGACGAGTCCACGAAGACCGTCGCGATCTACCTGGAGTCGGTCGGCAACCCCCGCAAGTTCAGCCGCATCGCGCGGCAGCTGTCGCTGCGCAAGCCGGTGGTCGTCGCCAAGGCGCCGACGGCGGGAGCCGTGCCGCCCGGGCACCGGGCCCGCGCCAGCCTCGTCGGTCCGAGCGCGTTCGACGCGATGCTCAGCCAGGCCGGCGTCATCCCGACGACCACCATCCGCGAGTTGACGCACGTGTCTCAGCTCGTGGCGCAGCAGCCCCTGCCCGAGGGCGACGGACTGGCCATCCTCGGCACCTCCCACGGGCTCAACGCGATCACCGCGGAGGCGGCCCGGCAGGCCGGTCTGCGGGTCATCGGGGAGCCGGTGCCGTTGCGGGCGGGCTACTCCTCGCGGCGCATCGCCGACGAGGTCGAGGCGGCCTTCCGGCGCCCCGGCGTCGACATGGTCAGCGTCGCGCTCGTGGCGCCGCTGAGCACGAGCGAGGAGGAGGTCGCCCGGGCCATCGCGCACATCGCGGGCAGCGCCGGAAAGCCGTGCGTGACGGCCTTCCTCGGCGCCCGGGACGTCTCCGGCGTGATGCGCCGGTCGGGCAAGCTCCTCGACCCGGAGACGGGCGAACGCCAGATCGTGCCCGTCTACGAGACCCCGCTCGACGGCATCAACGCCCTCGCCAAGGCGAGCCTGTACGCGGCCTGGCGCCGCAGCGACCACGGCGAGCGCGTGCGCCCCAGCGGCGTCAACCGCGGCGACGCCGACCGGATCATCTCGGCCGTGCTGGCCGATTCGCCGCAGGGCCGCGACCTGTCGACGCAGGAGACCACCGCGCTGCTGGCGTCGTACGGCATCGAGGCGTGGCCGACGGTCTCGGTGCACACCGCCGACGAGGCGGTCGCGGCCGCCGACGAACTGGGCTGGCCGGTCGTGCTGCGTTCGCGCATCGAGTCGGTGCGGCATCGGCCCGGAGGCGGTGGCGAGAGCAACGAGGAGCACACCGAGGAGGGCCTGCGCGAGGCGTTCCGGTCGATGACCCGACGGTTGGCCGCGTTCGGCGACCCCAAGCTCGTGCTGCAGAGCACGGCGCCACCCGGCATCGCCACCGTCGTGTCGTCCACCGAGGACCCGCTGTTCGGCCCGGTCGTCAGCTTCGGCCTGGCGGGCCCCAGCAGCGACCTGCTCGGCGACGTCGTGCACCGGATCCCGCCGCTGACCGACGTCGACATCCGCGAGCTGGTCACCGGGCTGCGGGGCGGGGCGCTGCTCAGCGGGTACCGCGGCAGCCGGGCCGTCGACTTCACCGCGTTGGAGGACATCGTGGCGCGCGTGGCCGCGCTCGCCGACGACGTGCCCGAGGTGTCCCGGCTCTCGCTGGACTACCTCAACGCGCGCCACGACGGCGCCGACGTTCTCGGCGCGCACATCCGGGTCGCGCCCGCCGCGACCCGCACCGACGTCGGGCGTCGCGCGCTGACCTAGCTCGGCGTCGCGTGTCCACAGCCAGGGGGCCGATGCCCGCCCGCGCCCGGTCGGTGCGTCAGGATGGAGGCATGAGTTTTCGTTCGGGTGCCCCCGGAGCGGCGCTGCCCACCGACCTGACGCGCGACATCGAGCGGGCCGGGTACTACCCCGCGCTCGTGCGCGACGTCGTCAGCACCGCCCTGGCGCGCGATCGCGTCGCCTCCCACCTCGTGCACCAGGAGACGACGTTCGATCACGACACGGTGCGCCGGCACGTCACGGTGCTCGTGCTCACCGACACCCGTCTGCTCGTGGTGCACGCCGACGACGACGTCGAGGGCGGTGGGCCGGGGGCCGCGACGGCCACCTCCGAGAGCGTGCCGCTGGCCGGGGTGCGCGGGGTGATGCTCACCCACGTCGTCGCCGACCCCGCCTCCTACTCGCCGGGGCAGCTGGGTCACGAGTTGACGGTGACGATCGGGTGGGGTTCGGTGAGCCGGGTCGACCTGCTCCCCGCCACCTGCGGCGACCCGCAGTGCGACGCCGACCACGGCTACGAGGGATCGATCACCGCCGACGACATCAGCGTGCGTGTCTCCGCCGTCGCCGACGGCGAGGCCGCCCTGACCCAGGCCATGGCGTTCGCCGGCGCCCTGCAAGCCGCGACCGCCCGCTGAGCCGGTTGCCGGTCCGGTCGGTGGGCCGGTTGCCGGGCCGCGAAGGAGGCGCCGATGACCGTGCCTTTCGAGAACGAGAACGAGAGCCTGATCGTGAACGCACAGGAGCGCGCGCTGCCCGGCCGGCCGGGTTACGGCGCGGCGGGATTGACCGCGGTGCTGCCGTCGGTCGCGGCGTCCGTGGGGGTGCCGCGGGACGAGCGCGTCCCCGCCGGGCCCCCGGAATCGGCGTTGCTCGACCTGGCGCCGGCCCGGCGGGCGGTCGTCGTGCTCGTCGACGGGCTCGGGCTGCGCCTGCTCACCCGCCGCAGCGGCCACGCGCCGTTCCTGCGTTCGCTGCTGCCGACGGCCCGGACGCTGCGGTGCGGTTTTCCCTCGACGACGGCGACGAGCATGGGCAGCTTCGGAACGGGGCTGCCGCCCGGCGCCCACGGGCTCGTCGGCCTGGAGGTGCTCGACCCCGCGACCGATCGCGTGTTCAGCGAGCTGAGCTGGGAGAACGGGCCCGACCCGCGGCGCTGGCAGCCCGAGCGCACGGTCTTCGAACGGGCGGTGGCCGCCGGTGTCGACGTGACGATGATCGGCCCGGGGTACTTCGACGGATCCGGGCTGACGACCGCCGCGCTGCGCGGCGCACGGTTCCGCGCCGGCGTCGACCTGCCGCACCGGGTCGACCAGGCCCTCATCGCGCTGCGGAACAGCGAGCGGGCCGGCTCGGCGCCGGGGTCGCTCGTGTACCTGTACTGGGGCGAGGTCGACAAGGCCGGTCACGTGCACGGCTGCGAGTCCTGGCAATGGGGCGACGAACTCGAGGCCACCGATCGCGAACTCGCCCGGCTGGCGGCCTCGCTCCCGCGCGACACGGCGCTGTACGTGACGGCCGATCACGGCATGGTCGACGTGCCGTTCGAGTGGCGCCTCGACCTGGCGGCCGAGGCCGACCTCGCGGCGGGGGTCCGGCTCGTCGGCGGCGAGCCACGGTCTCCGCAGTTGTACTGCGTGCCGGGAGCCGCCGCCGACGTCGCGGCCGCGTGGCGGGAGCGACTCGGGGAGCGGGCCTGGGTGTTCTCCCGCGAGGTGGCCGACGCGGTGGGCCTGTTCGGGGCCGTCGCGGAGTCGGTGCGACCCCGCCTCGGCGACGTGATCGTCGCGCTCGACGCCGGTCTGGCCGTCGTCGACAGTCGCGTGCAGCGGCCGGAGTTGCTCGCGCTGCTGGGGCTGCACGGGTCGCTGACCGCCGACGAACTGGACATCCCGCTGCTCACCTACCGCGCCTGAGGGCCCCGATCGACCTCGGGAGACCTTGGGAGAGCTCGGTGCGGGGTCAGTCCGTGGGGTGCTTGGCGCCGAACATGATGTCGTCCCACGCCGGCACGCTGGCCCGCCCCTTGCGCTGACGCTGCGGCTGCTTCTGCGGCTGCTTCGGTGTCGGTTTCGGTGCCGGTGGGGTCGACTTCGCGGCCGGCCGCTGAGCCTGCTCGGCGGAGCCGGCGGGCTGGTCGCCGCCCTCGGCCGTGTCGTCGGTCTTCTGGGAGGCGGTCTCGCGGGTGTTCTGGCGCGCGGACTGCCGGTTCGCGGCGGCGCGGCGCCGGCGGGTCGCCCGCCCCGAGCGATTCGGACCCCGATCCTCCTGGGAGGCAGCGGCATCGGTGGGCGCCGCCGCCGTGCGCGAGGAGTCCGCAGCGCCCTGAGCCGGGTCGGGCTGCGCGGGCCTCGCCTCGGCAGCCGCACCGGGGCCGGGCTGGTCGTCCTCGCCGAGCGGCAGCTCGGGCTCGGTGTGCCTGGGCACGGCCACCGGCGGCGGAGACTGGGTCGCGTGCGGATCGTGGTCGCGCACCGGGGTGTCCGGCTCCACCCGCACGACCTCCTCGTCCGCGCTCGTGGCGGCCGGCGCGCTCGTCGCGGACGATGCGGGCGGCTGCGGCGGGGTCGAGCGGTCCGCGTCGGCGTCGGCGTCGGCCCGGTCCGGCGGCTCGACCGTGACCGTGCCGGTGAAGTCGTCGTCGTCCTCGGGCGAGTCGGTGATGACGCCGACACGCGCGTGCCCCTCGTCACGCGACTCCTCGGCGATCGAGACCACCTGCTCCGCGCCGGCGTCGGTGTCGTCGGTGTCGTCGGTGTCGGCGGCGTCGAGGGTGTCGGACTCGGCCGTGTCGGACTCGGTGGCGTCGGAGGGCGCCTCGGTCTCGGCGGCCGAGTCGGTCGCGGTGGGGACGGACATGGTGCCCTCGGCAGCCGTCTCGACAGCCGAACCGTCCGAGAGGTCGTCGGCCGCGCCGCCGTCCGGACCGTCACCGGTGACGGCGAGTCCCGCGGCCTCGGCGGCGGCGGGCTCGGGCCGTCCGTCCTGGGCGTCGGGCCGCGGGTCCGAGTGCGCGCCCGGCGGCAGCCCGTCGCGCCCGGGGTCGTAGTCGAACGGCTGCAGCGGCACCGCGTCGGGGTCGGGCTCCAGGCCCACGTCCGGGATCGACGTCGGGGAGGCGGTCGACGGCACCTGGTCTGCGGGAGCCGGGGGCACGTCGGCCGAGGGCGCCGGCCCCGCACTCGGCTCGACGGGCAGCGCCGGGCCGGTCGCGCGCGGCAGCCGTCGCGGCCGGCGCCGACCGCGCTTGGCGGCCCGTTCACGCAGCCCGGCGGTCAGCTCGCTGTCGGGGTCGTGCGCGTGCCGCGGCGCCGGGTGATCTTGCGCCGCAACGGAATTGCCGCCGAACTGGGTCGAGCGGGAGTCGTCGGCGTCGGCGCGGTAGGTGCCGTACCCGGCTCCCTCGTAGCGCTCCGGACGCGGACCTTCGCGCTCGTCGTCGCGGCCGGCCCCGCCCACCGAGTGGCCCCCGTGGTCGTCGCCGTGGTCGCCGCCCTGGACGCTCCGATCGGTGCCCTGCTCGGAATCGCGAGAGGTGTTGCGAGAGGTGTCCCGAGAGGTGTCGCGGGAGGAGCGCTGATCCGCGTGCGAGGCGGGAGCGCCACCGGGGTGCGCAGTGTCGGAGCCGGCGGGCCGAGGCGCCGCGGGAGCCTCGTCGCCGCTGAGCCAGCGCGCTTCGTCGTCGACGGGCGCGACGGTCATCGACGAGCGGGAGAAGTGCCACGACGCGACGCGGCGGCGCCCGCCCGCGGCGAACCGCAGCTCGACGGTCCACTGCCCGTCTTCGGAGCGCCAGGAGTCCCACTCGGTCTCCTGGGTCGGCACGCCGCGCTGGTCGAGCCGCTGGTCCACGCGCTCCGAGAGGGAGACGGTGGTGCCGGTGTGGCTGGGCACGTGCGCGTCACCGGCGATGCGCGCGATGTGCGCGCGCTCGGCGAGGATCGGCCCCTCGTACCGGTGCACCTTCTCCACCGGCCACCCGGCGCGCTCGGCGGCCTCCTGGGCGTTGGCTCCGGCGCGGATCATCGCCTGGACCTCGATGGGGCGCATCGGCTCCGCGCTGGGGCGCGCGTCGCTGTACTCCCGGCGCAGCACCGCACGCAGCGCGTCGTCGATCGGCAGCAGGAACTCCTCGCCGCCGCGGCCGGACAGCAGCAGATGCCGGCCGTCCTCGTGGACGCCGATGAGGTGCAGGTCGGGCATGTGGTCTCCAGATCGCTACGTGGCCCTCGACGGCCGCGACGGCCCCGCTGGTGCCGTGGGCCCACGGTGGGCCCACGGTGGATCGATCCCGGTGAGCGGGCCGCGTCGCATGGCGACGGTCGCGGGGCAGCACGAGGCACGTGAGGTCCACGCCAGCCTACCCAGCGGGGGTCCTCCG
>JBDIAM010000090.1:0-11540 GCA_039812445.1 Piscicoccus intestinalis
AGTCGTGCGTTCCGTATCTGGTGTCTGGCCGGTATCTGGTCGGTCGGGCCTCGTTGACGAGGCCGAGTCGCGCGTTCGTGCTCGGCCCTGTGACCGCTGCAGGAATCGGCCTCCACACTCTCTCCGCGGCGGCGCCGCGACCATCTGTCGTCAGGCACGTCCGGGATAGATCCGGGATCGGCCGTAGTCATGGTGACCAGGGCATTCGCGCCGGATGGGTATAGGCGGGGTATAGCCTCACCCATTCAAGTCCCAACCCTGCTCGCCGGCCCGGCAGTGCTGGTGGCCGCGGCGTTCTTCGACACGCCAGAACGAGAGTTGCTGTGGATCGTGGCCGCGGTGATGGATCTGTCGGGGCCGGTCCTGGTCGGACCACCGGTTGGAGCGTGACACCTGCCTACTTCGTGGAGCGGCACGGGCTGATCATCATCATCGCGCTGGGTGAGGCGATCGTCGGGGTAGGCGCTGGCGCCGAAGCCGCTCTTCCGCGCCCGAGTGTTGTGACGGCCGTCCTCCTCGCCGTGCTGATCGCGGCCGGTCTGTGGTGGTCCTACTTCGGTCATCTGCGCGGCGGTGCCGAACGACGGCTGCGCGGCACCACTGATCGGGAGCGGTCAAGGCTCGCGCGCGACTCCTACACCTACCTGCATCTGCCGCTCGTGGCCGGGGTGGTGTTCTTCGCTCTCGGGGTGCACGAAGCAGTCGCGGCACCGGGGGAACCACTCCCCTTGTTGCCGGTGGTCGCCCTTGCTGGTGGCGTCGCGATGTTCTACGTCGGCGACGTCGCCTACCGATGGCGCGACCACCACCAGCTCGCCACCGGTCGCCTGGTGGCCGCAGTGGGGGCTGCTTCGTTGATCCCGGTCGCGGTGGTGGCGCCTGCTGTGTCGGCGCTCGCCGGGCTAACCTCGTCTGCTTGCTGCACACCAGCTGGGAACTCTGGCACCACCCGGCAATCGGGCCGGTCGACGACTCCTGATCGTCCAGTGCCATCGCCGCGCAGACTCTCGAACTACGGTTTGGGACTACCTCACCGGACGGTGTTTTGCAGGGGCTCGCCGACGGAGGCACGGCGCAGTCGCCACGCGCGTGTCGCCAGGTGCAGGTTGAGTTGTGCCTCGACGTCGTTGAGGTCGTGGCCCGAGATCTCGGTGATGCGGCTGATTCGGTAGCGCAGTGTGTTGCGGTGGATGGTGAGCGTCGATGACGCGTCGGCGTACTTGCCCCCGTGGTCAAGGTAGGCCGCTAGCGTGGGGACGAGCTCGGTGCCGTGGCGACGGTCGTAGCTCAATAGGTCGCCGAGCCAGTCCCTGATGAGGCGCTCGACTTCCTCAGCGTTGCCGTCGAGGGCGAGCAGCCGGTCTACTCCCAAGTCGGCGTAGGCGATAAAGCCATACGGATTGTGGGACTGCTGACGAGCCCTCAGTGCTCGTTGGGCTTGCTCATACGCACGTGGGATCTGTTCCGGCGAGGTGGCCGGCTCCCCCTTGGCGATCACACCGTCGGTGTCCCCGTAGGCGCGCGACAAGTCGTTGAACAAGCGGGCCATGTCGACACCTCGATGGGCGAGGGCGACGACCAGTCCCCGGTTCCGGATGACCAAGCAGGGCAGTCGCTGACGAGCCATGGCCATCCGGAGGTGATCGACGTCGCGGTCGTGCCCGCGGTGACCCCGCTCGGAGGACCACGCGCACACGATCAGGTCGTGCGGAACGCCAAGGTCGTGGCCCTGAGCGGATGCCCGGTCCACGGCAACGTCGGCCGGGAGCCCTCCAAGAAGGTCGTCGAGGAGGTCTCGACTCAGTCGGTTCTCCAGTTCATTCATCGCTGCGGCCTTCGCCCTCAGCAGTCCCAGTGCGACGCCCGCGTACCGCAGAGCGAATGATGCGTCGGCTCGGTCTTTGTCCGGTGGCACCTCCAACTCGATCGTGCCGAGTTCGGGGCGTCCGCCGATGACCTCCTCGAGCGAGGTTCGCTCGAGGAGCGGTTGGTACCGGCCGGCAACCGTGATCCGGGTCGTCTCGTGCCCGAATCTGTCCCGCAGCACGACAGCGGAGCCAGTGAGCCGGCTGAGTGAGGTGGCCACGTCGAGCTCAGTCCCGGTCGTGGATAGTCGGGCGAACTCCTCAAGCACCCCCTCACGGTGCTGAAGCGCCGCGACGGTGCGCGCCATCTCGTTATTGGCTGCATCGAGTTCGTGGGCGCGTCGGCGGTGGCGCTCGTGCACCTGCGCGTCCGCGAGCGCCGTCCCGAGGAGATCGCCCAACCGTTCGATGACGAAGAGTTGTTCGGGGTCGGGCCGGGCGAAGCTGCGAAGGACCAGTTGGCCCGGGGCGCCGTTCAAGACCGCCACAGCCGTCGTCGACGTCCAGGAGTCGCCGTTGTCCTGCACGAATACCCGTTCACCGGTTGAGGGGCTCGGTTCCGCCGGCTTCGTTGGCTCCCCGGGGGGCAGGGTGATCCACTCCCAGTCCCGCTGGAAGGTGACGTGAACCAACTGGCAGCCGGTCACCGACTCGACCTCACGCTTCAGGACGTTGATGACCTCGTCCACGTCGTGACGCTGCATCATCGCCATGGACATCACCAGCAGCCCATCGAGGCCGGTGAGGGCACGCCGCAGATCCAGCTCGCCGGTTGACACAACGGCTCCGGTTGTGGCGGGCTCGCAGACGGTCATCTCCTGATCCCTGGCCGGCCCGCCCCGGATCCCCCTGTGCCGTAGGGACCCCACAGGTCGTCGCGCTGAGCGGTGACGCCTCGGTGCATGCAGCACGGATGTATCCCGGGATCCAGTCCGGGTCCGTGAGAGCTCATCGGTCCTCATCAACTCTCGGGGGCAGCGTCGCGCTCACCGTACCCCTTGCCCAGTGCACCCACCCGCGGGGAGTTGTGCACTCGAACCAAATCATGCCCCGGGACTTTGGCCTGGTGCGCCCATGACTTCCTGGTGGTCGGCAACGAGTGTGGACTGGTCGGAGCCACCGACACAACGATTGGAGATTCGCCATGAAGGCTGTCGTCTATCAGGGACCCAAAGATGTCGCGGTCACGGACGTCCCGGACGCCGAGATCGAGCGGCCCACCGATGTGCTGGTCAAGATCACAACGACCAACATCTGCGGCTCGGACCTGCACATGTACGAGGGGCGGACCTCCTTCGAGAAGGGCCGGACGTTCGGCCACGAAAACATGGGAGAGGTGGTGGAGATCGGCAAGGGAGTAGAGAAGATCAAGGTGGGCGACCGGGTCGTGCTGCCCTTCAACATCTCGTGCGGGTTCTGCAAGAACTGCGAGCGCGGGCTCACGAACTACTGCCTGACGACGCAACCTGACCCGTCGGCCGCCGGTGCGGCCTACGGTTTCGCCGAAATGGGCCCATACGGCGGCGGGCAGGCAGAACTGCTCCGGGTGCCCTTCGGCGACCACAACGCCCTGCGCCTGGGTGAAGACGCGCAGGACAAGGAGAACGACTACGTCATGCTCTCCGACATCTTCCCCACCGGCTACCACGCCACCGAGATGGCCGGCGTGATCCCGGGCGACAGCGTCGTGATCGCCGGGGCCGGCCCCGTGGGACTGATGGCCGCCCTGTCCGCGACGATCAAGGGCGCCGCGAAGGTGATGGTGGTCGATCGCCACCCCGACCGGCTCGCGCTGGCCGAGCAGATCGGAGCGATCGCCATCGACGACTCGAAGGTCGACCCCGTGCAGGCTGTGCTGGACGAGACCATGGGGCTCGGAGCCGACCGTGGCTGCGAGTGTGTCGGCTACCAGGCCCACGACCCTGAGGGCAACGAAGACCCGGCTGCCACCTTGAACATGCTCATCAACTCGGTCCGGTTCACCGGAGGGATCGGCACCGTCGGCGTGTTCGTCCCCGAGGACCCGGGGGCCAAGGGCGAGTTGGCCAAGCAGGGCAAGGCGGCCATCGACTTCGGCACCCACTGGTTCAAGGGACAGACCATGGGCAACGGTCAGTGCCCGGTCAAGAGGTACAACCGCCGGCTGCGAGACCTCATCGCGGCTGACAAGGCGAAGCCGTCCTGGATCGTCTCCCACGAGATCTCGCTGGATCAGGCTGCCGACGCCTACAGGAACTTCGACTCCAGGTCCAAGGGTTGGACCAAGGTCGTCATCAAGCCCGGCATGTGAAACGGAAAGAAGGCAAACTGATATGGCAGCAGATCTTCAGGGCAAGAGGGTCGCGATCCTCGCTGCCGACGGCGTCGAACGCGTTGAGCTCGAGCAACCCCGAGAAGTACTGGACCGCGCGGGCGCTCAGACCGAGATCCTCTCGATTCACGACGGCGAGATCAAGGCCCGTAAGAACGACCTGGATGAAGCGGGCACGTTCACCGTCGACGGGCTGGTCGCCGACGCCTCGGTGGGCGACTACGACGCCCTGCTGCTACCCGGCGGCACGGTGAACCCCGACCAGCTCCGGGTCGACGAGGGCGCCGTTTCCTTCGTCCGCGACTTCGTCGAGAGCGGCAAGCCGGTGGCGGCGATCTGTCACGGGCCGTGGACGTTGATCGAGGCCGGCGTGGCCGCGGGTCGCACCCTGACGTCGTACCCGAGCATTCGCACCGACCTGCGCAACGCCGGCGCCGACGTCGTCGACCAGGACGTGGTGATCGACAAGAATCTCATCACCAGCCGCTCGCCGGAGGACCTGCCGGCGTTCTCCGAGGCAATAGTGTCCCAACTCGCGGGCACCACGACAATGGAAGAGGAGAAGTCATGAGTGTGACCAAGGGATTGCTGGTCAGGTTTGACGCGTTGCCCGGCAAGGAGGACGACGTGAAGCAGTTCCTTGACAGCGGCCGCGCGCTTGTCGAGGACGAGCAGGCGACCACCGCATGGTTCGCGATCCGCCTCGGGCCGACCTCGTTCGGGATCTTCGACGTGTTCCCCGATGATGCCGGACGTGACGCCCACTTGTCCGGCCCTGTTGCGGTGGCTCTCGGCGAGCAGACCGGCACGTTGTTCTCCGAACCGACGATCGAGAAGCTCGACGTACTGGGCTCCAAACTCCCCGCCTGACACCACAGACCGGGAGTACTGGCCCAGACAGGAGGGGTCGCTGCACGCGGTGACTTCGGGCTGACGCAGCCCGCTGACGTCGTGGCAGCGGCCCCTTCTCTGCGGCCTATCGCACATCCCTAACAGATCGAGGAACCGCGATGGCAGGAACTGACGACGACGTTGCCCCGACGCGTTCACCCGAGGTAGCAGTGATCGGGGGCGGGATCGTCGGTCTGTCGACGGCGTACGCGCTGCGGGAGCAGGGCGTGCCGGTGCGCTTGTACGAGGCCGGTCTGCCCGGAACGGGTCAGTCCGCAGGCGAGTCGCGGATCTTCCGGCATGCCCACGACGACCCGCGACTCGTTGCTTTCGCGCGCGAAAGCCGCGGCGTATGGGATGAGTGGGCCGAACACTTCGACGTCGAGCTGGTCTCATCAGACGGTGTCGTGGCGATCGGCGACAGCGCCCTGGCGCGGCTGCGGGTGCTCGAACAGGTCGGCGGCGTGGAAGCACGCGAGATCGACGCGGCCGAGCTCGCCCAGCGAATGCCGCTGCTCGCTGGGTACTCGGGGCCAGCGGTGCTCGACGAGTCGGGCGGCGCGATCCGCACCCGCACCGCGATCACGGCACTCGCGGGTGCCCTCGCAGATGCCGTCACCACCGCAGAGGTCATCTCCATCGATCCCCGCGCCGATGGGACGGTCGAGGTGCGCAGCGTCACCGACCGGGCTGTCTACTCCAAGGTGGTCGTGTGCGCCGGCCGCGAAACCGCCCGCCTGGCCCGCAGCGTCGGCCTGTCGCTGCCGGTTCGCCTTGCCGCACACGTCCGGCTGACCTTCGCCGTGAAAGCCGCCGCCCCGGCACGAGTCGCGTGCCTGCAGGACAGCAGCGGCGTCTTCGGCGAAGTCGGCGTGTACGCGACGCCGCTACCGGGCAACAGCAGTTATTCGGTCGGACTCAGCGAAACCGTCGGCGTCCGCGACGACGGAACGTTCATCGACCCTGCAGCGATTCGATCGCTGGACGAACGCGCGCGCGAATACGTGACACGGGCGCTGCCCGGTCTCCACCCAGAGCCGCGCGACTTCCTTCACTGCTGGGTGACCGACCTCCCATGGAGCGAGGACGGCGTGGCCGTGTGGGAGGCGGGTCCCGTTCTGTTCGTGGCCGGTCACAATCTGTTCAAGCAGGCACCATTGCTGGGGCGCGCTCTCGCCCGAGCCGCGACAGGTGGAGGTCTCGCCGCCGAGCTCGAGCAGGGGGCGCGCCTGGGTGAACCACAGCAATAGGCTCCCGATCGATTCGACGTAGCATCCACGGGTCCTTCCGTGCGCGACAGCCGACTGGCAAGGGCAAGCGTAGGTTGAGGTAAGGATCAACAAGACCTTCCCTGTCACCGAGTGCACACCCGGGACTGCTGAAGGTTCGGTTGACACCAGTTCTGTGGGGCCGGGAGGTCCCGCTGGAAGTCCTGTACCCCGACATGACGGTGCCGGGGGTGGAGTTGCCACCCCCGGCACCGTCGAGATGCGGGCTACCGCCGGTCGGTCACGGTCGTCACGGCGTGGCTGCCGGGCTCGGCGGGGCCGAGGCCGTCGTGGCCGTCGGGTTCGGCGACTGGGTCGCCGGCTGCGTCGGCTGCTGCGTCGCGCCCGGGGCGTTGGCCTTGGGGCTCGGCGCGGCACCGCTCTGGTCCGGACCGTTCTGCTCGGCGGGCTCGGTCACCTTGCCCTGCAGGGCCATCTGACCCTTGCGCGCGGCGTCGATCGCGTCCGCGAAGATGCGGTTGCTCTCGCCCGGGGCGTGGAAGCCGTAGCTGTTCTCCGAGTAGAGGTAGTCGTTGAGGAAGCTCGCCTTGCGGTGGTAGCTGCGGGCGATGGCGATCCGCTCGGGCGGCGTGCCGTTGGTCTGGGCGGCCTCGAGGTCGGCGATGAGGTCGACGAGCGCGTCCATCGACACGTCGCGGGTGTGGACGAAGCGGTCCTGGATCGTCTTGACCCGTCCCTTCATCTCTTCCTCGGACGCGCTGTGGCACGTCTGGCAGGAGTTGTTCACCATGAGCAGCGGGCTGCGGATGTGGTGGTCGGTGAGCTTGACGGCGCCCTCACGCTTGTACGGCATGTGGCAGTCGGCGCAGCTGACGCCGGCGCTCGCGTGCACACCCTGCTGGCTCAGGTCGAACTCCGGGTGCTGGGCCTTGAGCATCTTGGTGCCGGTGGTCGGGTAGACCCAGTCGACGTGGTCGGTGGAGTCGGCCATGATGTTCTCGACCTTCAGGCCCTGGCCCCACGGGAACGTCAGTTCCTTGGTGTCGCCCTTGAAGTAGTACTCCACGTGGCACTGGGCGCAGACGAAGGTGCGCATCTCCTGCGGGCTCGCGTCCTTGTTGACGTCGTAGTTGCTGACGCCCTCGTGCTGCTTGAGCCGCTGCATGCCGTTCTGGAACGCCGGCCGCGTGACGCGCAGCTGGTTGGTCTTCGGGTCGTGGCAGTCGATGCAGGCGACGGGGTGCTCGGCGAGCTTGGTGGCCTCGTCGTACGGCATTTTGTTCATGGCGGCGAAGCCGGCGTTCATGTCGCCGTTGCCGAGCTCACGCATGATCTTCACGGTCGAGGCGTGGCAGTTCAGGCACGTGCCGGGCTGCTTGAACTCGGTGACGCGGCGGGTCAGCCGCTGGTCCTCGAGCATGTAGGCGTGGCCGCGGGCCTCGCGGTAGTCGACCGAGAACGGGTACCCGATCCACATCGTCACCAGCCGCGGGTCCTTCTCGATGCGGCTCTCGGTGGCGGTGCGGGTCTGGCCGTCGGCCATCGTCACCTGCACCGGGCGCGAACCACCGTGCTCGGTGGGCACCATCTCGGTGGTGGCCTGCCACATCGCGTAGTGCTCGGGGTAGTTCTGGCCCCAGGCCGCCGGGTCGTAGCTGTTCTCGTCGAGCGGTGTGGACTGGAAGGCGACGTCCCGGGCTTCCTGCTGCCGCTCGAGGATGTTGACGAGCAGGGCCGTCATGCCCATCGTGATCAGCGCGACCACGACGACGGCACCGAGCAGGAACAGCCGTCGGCGCCCCGCTTTCGACCGGCCTTTACGGGGTGAGTCCGAAGACTGCGAGGACTCGGTATTCGTTGCGTTCATGATCCTCACTCACCTACAGATGCCCGACGTCTCGGTGACAGGACACGCACGACTGGGTGTTCGCGTGCGCCCGGCTGGAGCGCACGGACTGCGTGATGTCCGCGTGGCAGTACAAGCAGGCCTGCTCCGTGACCCGCAGGTTGTATGGCTTGATCCGGATGTTGTCCGGGTGGTTCCCGGTCGTCATCGCCAGACCGTGGAAGAAGCCGTTGGTGGCCTTGTTGGCGTACTTTCCGACGAAGTTGTGCGGTGAGTGACAGTCACTGCACGTGGCGACCTTGCCGTGGCTCGAGGCGAGCCACCCGTTCCACTGATCGCGCATCACGTGACAGTTGACGCACGCCGCGGGATCGCCGGTCAGATAGGACGCCCCTCGGGCGTAACCGAAGGTGAAGAGCCCGACACCCAGGAGCGAGCCGAACACGAAGATGGCCAGCGCGTAGAACGCATTCTTGGGCGTCAACAGCCCCTTGAAGGCGGAGGCTATGCGTGCTCTGTTCATCACCATCCGACCTTTGCTTCGACCTGACGCCGGGCGCGAGCGCACCCGACGATGGTCAGCATCGTGCGCGGAGGCCGAAAGCACTATCCGCCGGGGGGTAGAGACCGGGTATATCCGCGTCCGTTCCCGGCATAGGGCAACGCACCTGATCAGCGCGGGAGCCGGCCCGCGACGGGGCTGCTCAGTCGAACTGGGGGCGCAGCCCGAGGCCGTGCCGCACGACGTACGCGGCGGCCTGGATGCGGTTCTCCATGTGCAGCTTGTGCAGCGCGTTGTGCACGTGGTTCTTCACGGTGCCCTCGGTGATGTGCAGCTGCCGGCCGATCTGCCGGTTCGTCAGGCCGTCGGCGACGAGCCGCAGGATCTCCAGCTCCCGCTCGCTGAGAGCGGCCCGCGGCTCGAGCGCCGGAGCCGGGGCCGGGGGGCGGGTGCCGCCGCGCAGCTGGGCGAACAGTCTCCCGACGAGGGCGGGGGAGACCGGGCTCTCGTCGCGCATGGCGGCCCGGATCATCTCGAAGAGCTGGTCGGGGCGCAGGTCCTTGAGCAGGTACCCGTGCACGCCGCGGCGCACCGCCTCGACGAGGCGCTCGTCGTCCTCGACCACGCTGAGCATGAGCACCTTGGCGTCCGGCACGTGCTCCTGCATGAGCCCGGCCGCCTCGATGCCGTCCATGACCGGCATCTCGACGTCCATGAGCACGACGTCGGGCTCGGCCTCGCGGGCCCGCTCGACCGCCAGGAGACCGTTCTCGGCCTGCGCGACGACCTCGAGGTCGGGCTCGTCGTTGATGAGCGAGGAGATCGCCATCCGGAACAGGGGCTGGTCGTCGACGACCAGCACGCGGATCGGGGTGGTCGTCGCGGCGGTCATCGTGGCCGGCTCACTCATCGAGGGGATCCTTCCGTGGAGGCGGCCTGGGGCGAGCGCCGCAATTGACACTGACGATACCGAGTCAATTCGGGTGGCATCTCCGCCGGCCTCACGCGGTCAGACCCTCGCCGCGCTGGGCCAGGGAGGGTGAGTGGGAGGGGCCTCGGGAGGGGGTGCGGGACGAGCCCTGAGCGGGGCGCGGGGAGGGCAGGCGCACGACGATGCGGGTGCCCTGGCCGGGTCGGGAGTCGACGGTGAGATCGCCGGCGGCGGCCTCGGCGCGTTCGCGCATCGTGTGCAGTCCGAAGCGTCCGGCGTCCGCGGCCTCGCGCGGGTCGAAGCCGCAGCCGTCGTCCTCGACCGTGAGCACGGTGGTGTCGCCGTCGCGGGCGACCCGCACGGTCGCGGTGTCCGCGCCGGCGTGCTTGCGCACGTTGGTCAGGGCCTCCTGCACGAGCCGCAGCACGTGGGCGCTGCTCGTGCCGCCCAGCTCGAGACGGGCGCCGTCTTCGATGACGAGGCGGGCCTCGATCCGGGCCTGGCGCTCGAAGGCCTCCAGGCAACGGTCCAGGCCCTCGATGAGGGGCCGGTCGGTGCGGGCCGTCTCCCGCAGCCCGAAGATCGACTCGCGCACGTCGGTGTGGGCCTCGTGACAGATCCCCGCCAGCTCCCGCAGCTCGCTCTGGGTGGCCGCCGGCACCCCGGGTCGCGAACTCGTGGCCCACAGCCGCATGTGGGTGACCGAGAGCACCTGGGCGAGGCTGTCGTGCATCTCGCGGGCGATCCGCACCCGCTCGGTGAGCACGGCCGCCTCTCGCTGGGAGGCGGCCATCCGGGCGTGGTCCTGGGCCAGCCGGCCGAGCTGGGCGAGGGTGTCGATCGTGCGTTGATCGGCCTCCTCGAACGGGCGGCCCCGGCGGGTGGCCCACAGGCGCGGGGCCGGGGCGTCCACCCTGGTGGTGCTCGAAACCAGGAGCCGGTGTCGGCCGCTGCGGGCGGGTGGCCCGGGCGGTACCGGCCCGTCTCCGGCCTCGTCGGCGCGCAGCAGTTGTCGCGCGTGGGTGAGGATGCGGGCGGTCGTGGCGTCGCGATCGTCGTCGCGGGAGATCGCCAGCAGCACGTCGCTGATCGCCGACAGTTCGCGGTTGCGGCGCAGTGCCAGTCGATAGCCGCGACTGACCAAGAGGTACATGCCCAGTCCGAAGGCCAGCACCCCCGCGTGGGTGAGCAGGCTGACGACGAGCCGGCCGTGCTGAGGCCACACCTCCTGCACGAGCACGGGCCGCATGACCTGCAGGAAGACGACGAACAGCACGGGCACGGCCAGGCCGGCGAACTGCAGGCGGCGGAGCCGGGACTCCTCGGTGGTGAAGGTGTCGGCACCCCACCACTGCGGGTCGCGGCGGGGCGTGTCGCCCCGCTGCGCGGCCCCGTCGCCGTCCGACTCGATCAGCGTCACCGCACGCTCCGTCGCCTACCGTTTACAACGCTCACCAACTGCCATCAAAAAGGATGGTCTGCTCCGGCAGAATACCTATCCGGTGGCACAGGCTACCGACAGGAAGGGCTCATTCTGGGGCGTTTGTCACAGGCCAGCTGATCTAGGAGTCTGTGCAATGGGGTATGTCGTGCGGGGAATTCGACTATCGAATCCAAATGCTCTCGTCGGCGATCAACTCGGCGATCACCTCGACCGTCGACTCGGCCGTCGGCTCGGCGATGGCTCGACCGTCGACTCGGCCGTCGGCTCGGCGATCAACTCTTCGGGGTCAGCCGCCACAGCTCGCCGGCGCCGCCGTCGGTGAGCAGCCACAGCGCCCCGTCCGGCCCCTGCACGACGTCGCGGATGCGGCTGCCCAGATCCCAGCGGTTGCCCTCGGTGGCGCTCGTCCCGTCGAGGTCGACGCGCAGCAGCGCCTCGCCGGACAGGGCCCCGATGAACGCGTCGCCCTGCCACGGGGCGAAGAGGTCGCCGCTGTAGATCATCAGGCTGCCGGGGGAGAC
>JBDIAM010000091.1:0-11537 GCA_039812445.1 Piscicoccus intestinalis
ACGAACACGTAGCCGCAGAAGATGCCGGTGCCCAGCGCGCCCGCCATGAGCGGCAGCCCGCGGTTGCCGATGTGCGGCGCGGTGGAGCGGGCCACCGGGGAGGCGAGCACCACCTGCACGTCGACGTAGATCGACGGGAAGATCGTCGACATCGCCACGGCCATCGCGTACGGCAGCTTGCCCGCGGCCACCGCTTTCAGCAGCGCCCGCACCATCGCGCGGAAAGCCCCGGTGGCGTAGAGGAGCGATCCGATGAGCACTCCGAACCCGATGAGGAGACCGACTTTCGCCATGATCTCCCCGAAGCCCGCGGTGATCGCTTCGACCGTCTCCACGAAGCCCACCCCGGAGGCGAGCCCCAGGTACAAACAGGCTGTGACCAGCGAGATCACCGGGTCGACCTTGAAGCGGATGATGAGCAGAACCACCATCACGATGGCGATGGCGGTGTGCAACGCGACCATGAGCTGCCTCCCCACACCCGTGAGCGGCCCATCCGCTCCATCGAGGCATGTCTGCGAAATGTAGCGCTCCTGTGCACTCATTCAGTGGGGTAATAGCCGAAGATGTGTCTTCTGCGCGGGTTCGACATCGGCGGGTACCCATCGATACAGCGCCCCGGTTCTTCCTACGCTGAGGCGATGACCGCTCGCCTGCTCATCGTCCACCACTCACCGTCGGCCTCGATGCGCGAGCTCACGGAGGCGGTGACCTCCGGAGCCGGGGACGACCTGATCGAGGGCGTCGAGGTCGTCGTGCGAGCGGCGCTCGAGGCCGACGCCGACGACGTGCTCGCCGCCGACGCCGTGCTGCTGGGCACACCCGCGAACTTCGGGTACATGTCCGGGGCGCTCAAGCACTTCTTCGACTCGACGTTCCTGCGCATCGGCGGTGCTCTCGGCGACGACGGCGGGGCCGCCGATTCCGGCTCGGGCGGCTCGGGCGGCTCGGGCGGCTCAGGCGGCTCGGCGCGGGCGACCCCGTACGGCCTGTACGTGCACGGCCGGTACGACACGACCGGCGCCGTGCGGTCGGTGCAGACCATCGCGGGGGCGTTGCCGTGGCGGCAGGGGTACGACGTGCTCGAGGTGCTCGGCGACGTCACCGACTCCGACCGCGAAGCCGCCTACGAGCTCGGCGGCACGTTGGCGGCGCTCGCGCTGGAGCAGCCGGAGCGGCAGTAGCCGGAGCGCCAGTAGCCGGACAGCTCAGTAGCGCGCGACGCGCCACCCGGGCTCGTCGTGCAGCCGGGCCTCCAGCGACAGTGGCCCGACGAACAGGGCGGTCGCCCACACGTCGGCCCACAGCACCGACGGGCCCCACACGCTGACGCTGCCGGTCCACGGCACGGGCTCGCCGGTGGCCGGGTCGAGCAGGTGCGCTCCGCGGGCGGCGGTGCCGGAGGTGGCCAGCCCACCGTGGCTCAGCTCGACGACCCGGGCGACGCGCCCGGGGGCGTGCGGGTCCTCGACGGCCAGCCGCCACGGCCTCCCGGCGAAGTCGCCCGCACGGCCGCCGACCGCGATGTCGCCGCCGGCGTTGAGGCAGAACGCGAGCCCGTCGCCGACGCCGGCGAGTTCGGCGAGCACGGTGGCCGCCCGGTCGATGGCCCAGCCCTTGACGAGCCCGGTCGGCTCGACGAGGAGCTGCCCCGCCGCCTCCGGCTCGGTCGCGGGCGCCGGCCACAGCCAGCGGAACGCGCCGTCGGTGCGCCGGGTGGCCTCCTCGCACAGCGCGAAGACCTCCTCGATCGCGTCGGCGGCCGCCGCATCGTCCGCGCGCAGGCCCGCGACGGTCAGGTCGCCGCGGCGGATCCGCGACAGCGGGCTGTCGGGCTTCCACAGGCTGAACGTCTCGTCGACCCAGACCAGCTCGGCGTACGCGGTCTCGACGATCGCCTCGACGCGGTGCCGCCAGCGCGGGTCGCGGGCCTGCGGGCCGCGCACGTGAATGCTGATCGGCATGCCCATGATCTGGCGCACGAACGCGCGCTTGTCGGGCGCTCCGGCCGGGGCGGGAGCCGGGGTCGATGCCGGGGCCGACCAGCCCGCGCCGGGCACGGCCGTCGGGTCGGCGGCGCTCACGGGGCGCACGGGGATCTCCATCGTCGCGGTCACAGGTTCGCCTGATCGAGCGCGGACTGCAGCGAAGCGATGTAGCCCTGGCTGGTGAACGTGGCGCCCGAGACGCTGTCGATGTTCGCGCCCTGGGCCTGCACGGTCTCGTCCTGCAGCACCGGCACCGCGCGATTGTTGATCATCGCGTCGTGCCCGTCGGTGTTCGGGTACTCGACCGCGGTCGCCGCCGTGATCTTGCCGTCGGAGACGGTGATCTGCACCTGCACCGGCCCGTACTGCGTGTCGACGGCCTCGCCGGTGTACGTCTGCTCCGAGCTGCTCGACGAACTCGAGCCGGCCGAGCCGGCAGCGGACGCCGAGCTCGACCCGACGCTCAAGGAGGCGGTGCCGGTGCTCGCGGTGCCGGTGCTCGCGGTGCCGGCGGCGGAGTTGTTGCCGGCGTCGACGCCGAAGGCGAGCATCGCGATCGACAGCGTGCTCATTCCCACGAACACATTGCGCTTGAGGCGTTTGTCGGACATGGCTGTTCTCCTGATAAGTCTGGTCGAAGGTCGGGTTCGCCGGTCAGTAGGCGAATCGTTCGAGGTGCACGTGATCGGCGTCGACGCCGAGTTCGTCGAGGGCGGCAGTGACGTGGTCCATCCACTCGGGGGCGCCACACACGTAGACGTCGGCCTCGCGGACGTCGGGCGCGAGGGCGAGGATCGCCTCGGCGTCGCCGAGCTGCGCGGCCCACTCCTGCGGGAGCCAGGAGTCGCGCCCGGTGGCGCGGTGGCCCGCGACCAGCCGCAGCTGCGCGCCGCGGTCGGCGGCGGCCCGGCTCACCTCGGGCAGTAGCGGGATGTCGTCGACGTCGCCGGCGCGGTAGACGAGGGTCACGTCACCCGGCGCCTGATCCAGGCCCTCGAGCAGCGACTTCATCGGGGCGACCCCGATGCCGCCGGCGAAGAGCACGACGCGGCGGCGGGTGCGCACCCCGGGGTGCATGCGGCCGTAGGGGCCTTCGATGGCGACCCGAGTGCCCGGTTCCAGGCCGGCCAGTTCGCGGCTGCCGTCGCCGACGGCGGCGACGCTGATCTGCAGCGACCGCCCGTCGGGCGCGGCCGACAGCGAGTACGGGTGGGCGCGGGTCCAGCCCGGTCGGCCGAGGAAGCGCCACTGGAAGAACTGCCCGGCCTGCACGTGCAGCCGGTCGAGGCGGCGGCCGGTCATCGTCACGGTCGTCACGTCGCCGCGGGTGCGTACGCCGGCCACGACGAGGCGGTGGCGGCGGGTGCGGTACAGCGGCACGAGCACCCGGAAGAGCAGCATCGAGCCGGCGGCGGCGATCCACAGCGCCCACCAGAAGGCGGAGGCGACCGGCGAGTTCTCGAAGTCGGTGCCGCTCCACAGCTGGTGCGGCACGGCGAAGAACACGCCGAGGTAGGCGTACAGGTGCAGCAGGTGCCACGTCTCGTAGCGCAGCCGCGAGCGCACGGCGCGCACCGAGGTGGCGAGCACGAGCAGCAGGCAGGCGGTGCCGAGCGCGGCCATGAGCATGCCGGGCCAGGTCCAGATCATGTCCCACAGGGTCGAGAGGACCGTGCTCGTCGAGCCGGCCTCGCCGACGACCGAGAGCACGATGTGGGCGCCCATGAGCGTGATCGAGGAGATGCCGAGCTCGGCGTGCGCGCGGGCCAGGGCGTCCTGCCCGAAGGAGCGCTCCACGAACGGGATCCGCGCCATGAGCAGCGTCTGGATGAGCAGCAGGTCGGAGGCGAGCAGGGCGGTGAGCCGACCGGAGGTGCTCAGCACGTGCCACACGGTCGACAGGCCGGTCAGCGCGCCGCCGGCGAGCCACAGGGTGACGACGACGAGCATGCTTGCCCAGACCAGGGCCTGACAGGCCACCGGCCACCAGGCCGGCACGTCGCGCGAGCCGAGCGGGCCGCCGGGTCCGCCGGGGACGCTGAACCCCTCGGGCCCTGCGAGCGCCTCGGGCCTCACAAGTGACTCGGGCCCCGCGGGACTCGGCGAGGCGGGGGCCGGGGTGAGAACCGCGCGGTCGGCCGCCGCCGACCAGGTCTGCGTATCTGACATGCCTACAGGCTCCGACCTGCCGCTATGGCGGTCCTACCGCGAAGCTATGCGCTTCCTGTGGGCCCCTGCATCCGGCGGGGGCGCCCCAACGGCTTCCTGGTGGCGCCTCGGCAGCGGCCCGGCAGCGGCCCGGCAGCGGCGGCCCAGCAGCGGCAACCCGGCCGCGGCTCCCCGCGGCTCCCGGCGGCCCTCGGCGCCTCCCGGTGGCTCCCAGACGGTGACGCCCAGGCGCTCCAGGCGCCTCCGGGCGGTTCCGGGCGGTTCCCGGTGGCGCCCCAGCGGCTCCCCGGCGGCTCCCGCCGCAGACCGTGCTCCGCCCCACCCGGAGGGTTATCCACAGCCTGTGGACACCCCTCGGACTATCACCGCGCACTCCCGGCGGCCGGCCGATGCGCGAATGCGCTGGTCACAGGCCCGGGCTACGTCGGGGTCGCGTGCCGGTGATAGTCCGAACGGTGAGGTCGCCGGGTCACCCGGGGCACCTCGGGTGGCGCCCGTCCCCGTGGGCGCCGCCCTGGGGTGCCGCTCTGGGCGCCCGGTGGCGCCCTGAGTGCGCCGCTCACGGCGGCCGCCGCGGGGCGGGTCGAGACGAAGTTGGCTTACATACTCCTCACCGCGGCCGCCGGCCGCGGGCATCGCCGCAGGTCACGCCGCCGGCGAGCGCGCTCGGACCCGAGTATGTAAGCCATTCTCGTCTCCGGCCTCGGCGCGCCCCGCTGCTCGGGCCGCACCGGGGGCGCGTCTAGTTGACGGGGCTCGCGCCCAGGGTGACGGTCGTGGTGTGCGACCGGCCCGCGGCGTCGGTCCACGTGACCGTCACCTGCTCGCCGGGCTCGTGGGCGGAGACGGCCTCCTTGAGGGCGGATGCGTCGGCCACCGCGGTCTCGCCGATGGCGGTGATGCGGGCGCCCGCGGTGATGCCGGCGGCCCGCGCCGGGCTGTCGTCGGCGAAGTCGGCGACGACCACGCCGCCGCTGCCGCGCTGCGAGGAGACGGTGACGCCGAGCGCCCCGGTGGGCCCGACCCGCACGGTGCCGCTGTCCTGTCCGCCGCGGATCACGCCGACGATCGACTCGGCCCGCGCGATGGGGATCGCGTACCCGTCGGGGTTGCTGCCCGTCGACGCGGCGGTCGTCATGCCGACCATCTCACCGGCGTCGTCCAGGAGCGGGCCGCCGGAGTAGCCGCTGATGACGTCGGCGTCGGTGCGGATGAGGTTGCTCAGCTTGGAGGACGTCATCGACATGAGGCTGTCGCCGACCTCGATCGAGTCGTCGGTGGCGGTGATCGTGCCGGAGACCTTGTAGAGGCGGTCGGAGCCGGAGGGGTTGCCGTAGGCGGTGACGTCCTCGCCCACCGAGACGCCGCCCGTGTCCATGCGCATCGTCGACAGCCCGGAGGCGCCCTGCAGCTGCAGCAGCGCGATGTCGTGGGTCTTGTCGGCGCCCAGCACCGTGGCCTCGTAACTGTCTCCGGTGTCGGCGACGGTGACCCGCACGTTCGTCGACTCCTCGACGACGTGGTAGTTCGTCAACACCTGGCCGTCGGCGGTGAGGATCGAGCCGGTGCCGGCCGACTCCCCCTGCGCGAGCGTGGACGTGATGAGCACGACGCCGGGCGCCGAGTCGACCCGCGTGCCGAGCCGCGCGTTGGCCTGCTCGGCGGGCCCGTCGGAGCCCGGGCCGCCCCAGGCGTGCGGCGAACCGGAGTCGGAGCCGGACCCGGAGTCACCGGAGATGTCTGGATGCCCGGGCGGCAGGCCGGGCACGCGAGACCCGTCGTCGCTGGAGTCCGAGTCGCCCTCGTCGGAGCGGTCGAGGAACGGCAGCCAGCGCTCGAGGTCGAAGGGGGAGTCCGGCGACTCGGCCTGCTGGCCGGTGGTGGCGCCGTTTTCCTGGGCGGCGAGGGAGGTGGGTGCGAGCGCGGCGGCGGGGGCCGCGAGGGCGACGACCACGGCGACGGCACCCCAATACCGCGCCCGGGGGCGCCTGTCCTGGATGCGACGCGACACTTCTCCTCCTGAGGCTGCTGCACTGGTGACACTGGGGAACGCTGGGGAACGCTGTGTGCCTGTGACCTGCAGTTCACCGGAGGCGGGTGTGTCGGACATCTGTCCGACCTGTGCTGAGCCTGTGCCCTGCACGGTTGACTCGTCTTTGACTGGCCCTTGACTCGCCCCCCGGAATGTTCCATCGTCCTCCGAAATCGTCGATAACGCGAGACAGTGAGTGATACGGCTTACACACGAGGGCGTGCCGGCATGGCGATGTCAGCCTCGTCCGCGAGCAGTTTTCAGGGGACGCGACCATGGCTGAACTGCTGCTTTTCCATCACGGGCACGGATTGACCGAGGGCGTGCGGCAATTCGCGCACACCGCGCGGGAGGCGGGGCACACCGTGCACACCCCCGATCTGTTCGAGGGCCGGGTGTTCGACGATCTCGCCGAGGGCATGGCGTATGTCGACAACATCGGCCTGCGGGCGGTCATCGAGCGCGGCGTGGTCGCCGCGCGCGGGCTGCCTCCGGCCGTCGTCTACGCAGGGTTCTCCCTCGGGGTGGTGCCGGCCCAGCAGCTGACCCAGACCCGTCCCGGCGCCCGCGGTGCTCTGCTGTTCCACTCCTGCGTGCCGGCGGCGACGTTCGGAGCCTGGCCGGCCGGGGTGCCGACGCAGGTGCACGCGATGGAGGACGACCCGTGGTTCGTCGGCGACGGCGACATCGACGCCGCCCGCAACCTGCTTGCCGTCAGCGACCGAGCCGCCCTCTTCCTCTATCCCGGCGCCGGTCATCTGTTCGCCGACCCCGGACTGCCCGACTACGACGAGGCCGCCGCCGAACAGCTCACCCGCCGCGCCCTCGGTCTGCTCGCCGCCGTCGATCTGCGCGATCGGGCGGGGTGAGCCGCGCACGCGAAGCCGGGCTCCGGACGGGCGCTGCCAGGTCGGCGGACTAGCATCACGGCCCGTGACCGACTCCCCCGCCGGCGACCCGCGGCGCTCGTCCACCTCCCATGCCTCGGCGGACACGTCGCTGCCGACCCCGCCGGACACCGGCTCCGCGGGGCTGCTGACGGTGCTGCTGGCCCTGGCCGCCAACGCGCTCATCGCGGTGGCCAAGACGGCGGCCGCGGTGATCACCGGGTCGGCGTCGATGGTCGCGGAGGCGGCGCACTCCTGGGCCGACACGGGCAACGAGATCTTCCTGCTCGTCGCGGAACGCCGTAGCGAGAAGCCCGCCGACGACGCGCACCCGTTCGGTTACGGCCGGGCCGCCTACGTCTGGGCGATGGTCGCCGCGTTCGGGCTGTTCACGGCGGGGTCGGTGCTCTCGATCAGCCACGGCATCGGCCAGTTGAGCGCCGAGCCGGAGGAGACCAACTACCTCGTCGCCTACCTCGTGCTCGCCATCGCGTTCGTGCTCGAGGGCACCTCGTTTCTGCAGGCCGTGCGGCAGACCCGCCACCAGGCCCGGCACTACGGCATGCGGCCGCTGAAGTTCGTCATGAACACCTCCGAGACCACGCTGCGGGCCGTGTTCTTCGAGGACTTCTCCGCGCTCGTCGGCATCCTGCTCGCGGGCGGCGGCATCCTCGCGCACGAACTCACCGGCAACGCGATGTACGACGCGATCGGCTCGATCCTCGTCGGGGTGCTGCTCGGGGTCGTCGCCCTCATCCTCATCACGCGCAACGCGCAGTTCCTCGTTGGGCAGGCGGCGCGGCCGGCGCTGCGCCGGCAGGTGCTGCAGACGCTGCGCTCGCACCCCGACGTCGACCGCGTGACGTTCCTGCACCTGGAGTGGGTGGGGCCGTCGAAGCTGTTCATGGTCGCGGCCGTCGACCTGTCCAGCGACGACCGGGAGTCGGTGCTGGCCGTGCGTCTGGAGGAGCTCGAGGACCAACTCAACGGGCACGATCTCATCGAGCGCTGCATCCTCACCCTCACCGGCCCGGGCGAGCAGGACGTCACGGCCTGAGCGGCATCCGCACGAGCCAGGGAACCGGCGGGAGATGATGTCTGCACGACGAGGGGGAGTCATGATCTACACCGGAAACAGCCGCCGCGCCGCTCAGCTACGGGCGATGTACCCCAAGGGGCGCGGCACCGACACGGCCCGACGCATGGCGGCGCTGTGGGCCGACGTGTTCGCCCGCGCCCCGATCGGCCGGCGCTGGGTGACGCTGGAGGTCGTCGGCCGCCGCTCGGGCCGGCCGCGGCGATTTCCGCTCGGCATGGCCGACCTCGACGGCCACTGGTTCCTCGTCTCGATGCTCGGCGAGTGCGCCTGGGTGCGCAACGTGCGAGCCGCGGGCGACGCCGTGCTGCTGCATGGCGGGCGCCGCCGGCCGGTCCGTCTCGTGGAGGTGCCGGAGACCGAGCGCGCGCCGATCCTCGCCCGCTACGTGCAGCAGGTGCCCGGCGGGCGTCCGCACATTCCTGTCGAACCCGGCTCCCCGATCACGCAGTTCGCCGCCGTGGCCGCGCGGTACCCGGTCTTCGAGGTGCTCGACACCCGCCCGTCGCCCGCGTAACGGCGCCCTCGCCTGCGACCGGACCGCTCGCGGCCGCCCCGGGCGACACAGCCGGCCCAGCAGCACAAGCACCCGGCGGCTCAGCCACCGAGCAGCGCTGCGAGCGCCGTGCGGTAGGCGGCGAACGCGGCCCGCCCCTGGTCGGTCGCCTCGGCCGTGGTGACCCGGCCCTCCTTGCGGGTGTGCACGTACCCGGCGTCGTCGAGCTTGCGCAGGTGCGTGATGAGGTTGCCCGGGGTGAGGCCGAGCAGTTCCTGGAGCCTGGAGAACGAGATCGTCGCCCCGGGCTGGAGCTCGGTGAGCACCACCATGAGTCGCAGCCGCACCGGCGCGTGGATGACGGGATCGAGATCGACGCCGACGAGCTCCTCGTGCGGGGGGCTCACCGCGCACACCCCGATCCACCGGGAACAGCAGGCGACCCGGCTCCGCCCCGCCGCCCGACCCACAGCCACCCGGCGGTGGCCAGAAACGCGCCGCCACCGAGCACCGCCCCCAGGAGCGTGGCGGCGACCGGGCCGGCGACACCGACTCCGGCCGTGAGCACGAGGAGCCAGCCTCCGAGCACCGCCATCGGTCGAACCCCCCACAGGGCCGCCCCGAAGAGATACATCAGGCCGGCGACGAGCAGGGAGAGGTACGGGTGCTGGGCACGCACCTCGAGCCACATCGCGCCCAAGCCGACGAGCCAGGCCACACCCCACGCGGCCAGCTGCTCCGGCAGCCGCACGTCGAGCGCCGCGCGCACCGTGCGCGCCTGCGCCTCCAGCAGCCACGCGGCCTCCGCGGCATCGAATCGACCGGCCGTCTCGCCGGCCCCGAAGCTTTCGTTCACGGGCGCGCCGGACGCAGGCCGAGCAGTCCGTAGAGCAGCAGGACCGCGCCGCCGAGGAGGCCGGCGACCGTCGGAGCCGGGGCGATCCCGAGGGCCTGCGCCGGGAGGGCCACCGCGGCGGCCGCCACGCTGCCGGCGGCGGCTCCGACCAGCAGCGGCATCCGGAAGACGCGCGCCAGCGGCAGGAAGTGCAGCCCGACGACGGCCAGCGTCCACACCGGGACGAGCTCGGGGCGCCCGGACCGGCTCAGGACCGTTGCGCCGACGACGATGAGCACGACCTCCGCGATCACCCAGAACCAGTAGCTGCGCCGCACCCCCGCGTCGACGGACATCGTGGGAATGCCCGGCGTGCACCGGAGCCGACCGATCGCGACCAGCGTGGCGCCGATCGCCAGCAGGGATCCGATGCCGAGCACCGCGCTGAGACGCTCGCCCTGCTGCCCCCACCCGAACCACGCCACGGCGGCCACGCAGAAGATGAGCGCACAGATCACCCGGTCCTTCGCCGGGGAGCCGACTCGCCCGGCGACGGACCCGCCACTCGGGCCACGATCCAAGCCGCCATCCGGTCCGCCGGGCGGGCCGCCATCCGAGCCGCGACCCGTCCCACGACCCGCGCCGCCCCTCCCGACGCCCTCGCCGCCCTCCGTATGCATCGACACGCCGCCTCCTCCGCTTTGCCCCACAAACTTTGTGCCACAAAGGTACGGGTCGGGTCCGGCTCGGTCAACGGGTCGAGTCGACGCCGGCCGGGGCGCGCGGGCAGCCTCGGCCGGATGCCGCGGGTACCGGCTCCCGGTACCGTTGACCACCGGAGGTGGCGCGTGACGCAGGCATCGGCCGATTCGGCGGCGCGTCGGGCCCAATCGACGGCGGACCGACTCACCGAACTACGAGCCCGGCTCGACCGGCTCGACCGAGGCGAGCCCACGACGCCGGAGGACGTCGAACGCGCCCGCGAGCAGGCGAGAACGCAGGCCGAGGCGGTCACGGTCGCGTGGGATCGCCTCGTCGACATGCACCGCTCCGCCGCGGCCCGGCACGAGGAGCACGCCGAGCGGCTCCAGCGGGCGGGGCGCATCGACGCCGCGGAGCGCGAGCGGGAGGCGGCGCGGCGGGCTTACGCCCACATCGCCCGGCTGCTCAGCGCACCGCCTCCGGCCGGTTCCGCACGGTCGGCCGCGCCGGCCGCCGCACCGCCGGCCGCCGCGCCGCCGGGCCCCGAGCCGGAGGTGAGTTCGGACGAGGTGGCCCGATTGCGCGAGGGGCTCACCGCGTTGCTGGCCAGCGCCGGCAGCGCGAATCTCGACGAGGCGGACCGCCGACGCGAGTGGTCCCGGCTCGTCGTCGAACAGTGCCGCACAAAAGGCTGGCGCAGCTGGACCCAGGCGGTCTGCGTGGTGGCGGCCACCGTGCTGGCCCCGGTGCGCGGCGTGGCGCTCACGGTCGTCGGCGGTTCGGGCGCCGACTTCCGGGCGGCCAGCGGCGGTTGGGCCGCCCGGGCCCAGGAGCTGGAGTTGATCGTCGGCGAAGGCCCGTCGACGACGGCCCACCTCGGCAACCGGGTCGTGATCGTCGACGACCTCACCACCGAACGCCACGCCTGGCAGCTCTACGCGTCGGCGAGTTCGACGCTCGGCATCCGGGGCGTCTGCGCGCTGCCGCTGCTGGTGCGCGGCGGGTGCGTCGGGTCGCTGACCCTCTACCACCGCGCGTCGATCAGCGAGCAGGCCGAGGTGAACCTCGCCGACGCCGGCGCGTTCGCCGACATCGCCGCCGCCGGTCTGCTCGCCGACTTCGAGGAGATGCGCCACGGCGGCGACGCCGGCCAGGACCAGTTCATCGTGCACGTCGCCACCGGCACGATGGTCGTCCGCCTACGCATCTCCCCCGAGGAGGCGGAGGCCCGGCTGCGGGCACACGCCTTCGCCACCGCGCAGCCCCCACAGCTCCTCGGCGCGCCGGCTCCACACCTGCACCATGAGTTCGCGATTCACGACGATGACGGCC
>JBDIAM010000092.1:0-11362 GCA_039812445.1 Piscicoccus intestinalis
CCGCAGGTCAGGAGACTGCCTCACGGCGAAGGATGGCTGATTGTCCACTCGAAGCCCGTCGAGTGGACAATCAGCGATTCACCGGGCCGCGGACGCGACGAAGGGCGGACCCGGCAGGGGTCCGCCCTTCGCTGACGGCCACTGGGCCACAGACCGACGAACCAAATCGTCAGGAGCGCTGCGACCAAAGCGGCGAGGGTGGCCTGCCCGACGAGGGGCCACAGCCTTGGCCTGGAGGCACGCCGGTACCGCGACAGCGGTGCTTTCGACGGTCGTTGAGCGTGAAGGAGCTGTTTGACCACTTCCTTCTGGATGAGGTTCGTGACGCTCACCGCAGACGCGTCGGGGCGTCCTTCCGCGCTGGCAGCGTCGATGGTCGCGAGCGACACGGTCACGGATCGCAGATCCAAATCTTGGAAACGCTTATCGCTGCGCAGACCTAGCAGGATGCTGCTTTTGCCTGTTCCGTACTGGCCTGCCAAGGCGATCCGCTGTACGTCGGAGCGCCCAAGCGCGTCAAGCAACTGCTCCACGTAAATCGCATGCTGCTCGGGGTCAAACTGCGGCGTCAGCGGCCTCAACGAAAGTGGACGTGCCTCGGCGCCCGTGCCCGGGACTGGTAGAGGACACGTCCCCAACGACGTCCCCCCTTGACGCACCAGTGCCGTCGGCCCGGGCGGCTGCAACCTCTGAAGTGGGGCCAACCCCTTTTTCAGCAGGAACCATGGCTTCAGCCTGCCACCTACCGCCGACAACCCTCCCAGCCAGCCCCTGAGGCCAGCGCGGCCAGATGACCTGCCCCACCGTTTGGGTTCCGCTCTTGGTGGCTAACTCGCGGTCGGGATGGGGTGGTTTTCCGAGCGTAGTTCGAACTCGATGGGGCTGAGGTACCCCAGGGCGGAGTGGCGTCGGCGGCGGTTGTGGAAGATCTCGATGTACTCGAAGATCGCGTTCGCCAGCTCGACACGCGTCTTCCAGGTCTTGCGGTTCAGTAGCTCGATCTGCATTGAGGACCAGAACGATTCCATCATCGCGTTGTCCAGCCCGTCGCCGACGCTGCCGAACGAGGGCTGCAGGCCAGCTTCTCGGATGCCTTGTCCGAAGACCCACGAGGTGAACTGGGCTCCGTGGTCGGCGTGCACGATCCCGTCCGGTGCGGGGCGACGGTTCTGGATCGCCATGTCCAGAGCGTTCACGACCAGGGTCGCATCAGCGCGGGAGTCGATGGACCATCCGACGATCTTGCGGCTGTAGGCGTCCAGGACCGCCGCGCAGTACAGCCACCCTTCACGCGTTCGGTGTTGTGTGATGTCGGTGACCCACAGTTCGTTGGGCCGGAGCCGGTGGAACTTACGGTTCACCAGGTCATCGGCGGTCGCCACGCCCCGAAGTCTCTTGATCCGCGTCGGTCCTGGTAGCCCGTACATCCCGGCGCCGCTCATGAGGGAGTAGATGGTGCGGGAGCAGACGGTGACGCCCATGCCGAGGGTGAGTTCGGCGTGAACACGCCGGTAGCCGTAGGTACCGCGGGAGGCGGTATGGACTTCACGGATCAACCCTGGACGAGCGCGATCGCGCGGGCCCGGAACTCAGCCGGGTAGGGACGAGGCATGACAGACAGCCTTCCTGTGAAGACCACTGTTAGCCAGAGAAACTGGAACCCAAACGGTGGGGCAGGTCAGGAGCGCGAGTGCGGAGGACTTCCCACTTCCCCACGGCCCCACGGCCCCACGGCCCCACGAGGGCACAGACGACGCTTGCTTCTGAGCTGTGGTTCCAATCGACGAGTTCCGCTGCCCGCCTGGCTAAAGGCGCACGGCCGAGACTGTCCTGGGATGACGATGTGATCGGCTCGTCACGCCAGCCATCCCACCCCGCTTGAGTTCCGCCCCCTGATGCTCCGAGATTG
Source organism: Piscicoccus intestinalis (assembly GCA_039812445.1). Classification (GTDB taxonomy): domain Bacteria; phylum Actinomycetota; class Actinomycetes; order Actinomycetales; family Dermatophilaceae; genus Kineosphaera; species Kineosphaera intestinalis_A. The sequence continues at coordinate 1,910 of JBDIAM010000092.1, forward strand.
CCACTCACTCCTCCTCATGGTCTTTCACTCCCCTTGGGCAGAGTCTTGCTGATGAATCCCCGTCTCCATGCGGTCAGTTCGGACGCCCCAATGCCAGAGCGAAACTGCACGTGTGGAACGTGCCGGGTTCGAGCACGACTAGTCCGTCGCCGCTGCGGAAGGCGTCGGCCGGGCAGGTCATGGGCTCGGTGGCGAGGCCGCTGCGCAGCCATCGCCCGGGGAGTCCGTCGCCGGTGAAGACCTGCCAGTAGCCGAAGCCCTGCAGCGCCCGGACCTCGGCGACGGACCCGTCAGGCGCGATGAGCCGGATACGTGACGCTCCCTCGGGAGCGGTGAAGCCGTCGTCGAGCCGGGCGTAGCCGACGCGGCGCGCGCTGCTGAAGTCCTTCACTGTGGGCACGGCCTCGTATGCGATCGGAAGGAGTCGCGCGTCCGTGCGGAGCCACCCGGCGGCGTCGATCTCGAGTTCGCAGTCGTCGAGGGCGAATCCGCCCGGGGACAGCCACGGGTGGAACCCGGCTCCGAAGGGTGCGCGCGTGCGTCCGGTGTTCGTCGTGGTCAGGGTGACCGTGAGGGCGTTGGCGGTCAGTTCGTAGCGCATCCGCATCCGCAGGGGGAACGGATAGCCCGGCCGAGGCACGAGGTCCAGGAGGAACTCCGCGGCGGTCGGTGAGGCGAATACGATCGTCCACCGCTCGTGCCGGACGAGTCCGTGGATCGCGTTGTCCCGTTCGGGCTCCGACAACGGCAGGCGGTGATGTTCACCGTCGAAGTCGTAGACACCATCGCCGAGACGGTTGGGCCACGGCGCGAGGACGGCTCCATGGCAGCCGGGAGCGAGTTCGTCGGCGCCGAATGGCACGATCACGTCACGGTCCCCGACGCTGTAGGTACGCAGGGTCGCGCCGACCTCGGTGACGACCGCCACGGCATCACCGAAGGAAAGACGAACCTGCCGTCCCGACACGACGGAATCCGGCAGCTGGGCCTCGGCGGGGATTAGGCGTGTCATGACTCTCCTTCATGGATGGGCGTCGCCAGGAACGACGGCATCGGTTGTCGTGATAGCGAAATCACGTTCGGATGAGTACAGCCCTGATCCTCGTACCAGACACGACGACATGCTCATCCCCTGGTCGGGACGGCGCATGACGAGCTGCGATGATGTCAACGTGACCATGGACACCCCACGCACCGACCCCTCGGAGGACTCGCGCCCCGCCGGACGCGCCCCCCGCCGTGGCGGTATCGGCTGGAGCAGCCGCGCGACCGGGCAGGACGTGGCCGCTCTGGCCGGCGTCTCGCCTCAGACCGTGTCCCGCGTCGCGAACGGCGCCACCAACGTTCGGCCCGAGACGCGCGAACGGGTCCTGGCGGCGATGGAGAAGGTGGGGTACGCCCCGAACGCAGCGGCCCGCAACCTCCGTGCGGGACGCTCGGACCTCATCGGTCTGGTCGTCCACCACCTCACGCGCACCGGTGAGGCGCACGTGGTCGAGGGCGTGACGGCGACCGCCCACGCGCGCGGCTACTCCGTCTCCCTCGCCCTCGCGGCCAGCGGCGCCGCGGCCGACCTCAACGAGGCGATCGCGCGTCTGCAGCAGGTCGTCGCGGGCATCATCGTGGTCGGCATCGACGCCACCGACGTCGACGACCTGCGCCTCCCGCCCCGCCTGCCCACCGTGCTCGCCGACTCGCGGCCGCTGGCGATCCCCGCGGCCGGCCACGACCAGTTCAGCGGTGGCCTCGCGGCGACGGAGCATCTCCTGTCGCTCGGGCACGAGGTGGTGCACCACATCGGTGGACCCGCCGACTCGTCCTCGGCGCAGCTGCGAGCGAGCGGGTGGCGGGCAGCCCTCGACCGTGCAGGACGACCGGCCCCGGAGATCCTGCACGGCGACTGGTCGCCGGAGTCGGGCTACCGGCTCGGGCAGCAACTCGCCGCCGACCCCGGTGTGACCGCCGTCTTCGCCGCGAACGACGAGATGGCGGCGGGCCTGTACCGTGCCCTCTTCGAGGCGGGACTGCGCGTCCCCGACGACGTGTCCGTCGTGGGGTTCGACGACCTGCTCGGCCGGTTCCTGTGGCCCTCGCTGACCAGCGTGCAGCAGGACTTCTCCCACCTCGGCGAGAGCCTCATCGAGTTGCTCATGGAGCAGATCGCCTCTCCCCGCAGGGGTCCGCGCCTGACCGGTCAGCGGGTCATCCCCTCGACGCTCATGGTCCGCGAGAGCACGGGCCCCGCTCCGGTGGGTGGGCGCCGAGGCTGAGTCGAGTGCGCTCGACTCCCCGCCCCCGGGCCGGCCCGTGACGCGGTGAACGAGTACCACCCGAGCGTCGGCGCGGAGAAGGTCAGTCGCCACCCAGCTCGGCCCCGTCCGGGATGCGCAGGGGCGTCGACGTCTCGATGACGGCGTCACCGGCCACGCGCACGCCCCGCCCGAAGGTGACGTCGCCGTCGACGCGCAGGGAACGGGCGTCGCGCAACGACACCGGTGCAGGGACGCGCCGGTCGAAGTCCTCGATGAGCCTGAAGGCGTCCCCGAGCTGGATCGACGGCATGGCCCCCTGCGCCCTGAGCCGGTAGTCCTCGTCGAGCTCGGACAGGTCCGACCGCAGGAGCAGCAGGTCGGCCGTCGTCTTGACCGGCACGAACCGCTCTCGACCGACGCCGATCGCCGTCGCCCCCTCGAAGGCCTCGACCGCCGCACCCATCGCGGTCTCCATCTGGACCACACGGGGAGTGTCCTTGCAGGTGGGGTCGAGCGTCTTCTCGTTGCGGATCAGCGGCAGACCGAGCACGCCGTCACGCTCCTCCATGAGCGACTGCAGTGACGACAGCCGCACCCACAGGTTGTTCGTGTGGAAGTACGGGTGATGGTCGGTGTCGGTGAAGAAGTGCATCTCATCGGCGGTGGTCTGCGCCGTGTCGCGCAGGATGAGGCGGCCGTCACGGCGGCGGATCGCGAGGTGCCCGCCCTTGCGGTCGTTGACGGTACGGCGGCACAGCTCCGCGGCGTACGGCGCGCCCGAGGCAGCGAACCAGCCCGCGATGCGCGCGTCCGGGGCGCCGCCGAGGTTGTCGCCGTTGCCGAGAGCCAGGTACTCGAACCCCTCCGCGAGCAGTCGGTCCACGAGGCCGCTGTCGGTCAGCGCGGTGTAGACGTCGCCGTGCCCCGGCGGGCACCACTCCAGCGAAGGGTCGGCCGGCCAGGTCGCAGGCGTCAGGTCCTCCACCAGCAGCTTCGGTTCGAGGTTCTGCACGAAGCAGATCGGCAGGTCACCGACCGCGACCTCCGGGTACCGCTCGAGGAAGGCGACGGTGTCGTCGTGCGTGCGGAAGGACGTCATGAGCAGGAGCGGCAGGCGGGCGTCGTGGCGTCGCCGCGCGGCGAGCACCTGCCGGACGATGATGTCGAGAAAGGTCAGGCCGTCGCGCACCGTCAGCAGGGTCTTGGCGGCCGACAGGCCCATCGAGGTCCCGAGTCCGCCGTTGAGCTTGAGGATCGCGGTGCGCCGGATCGCCTCCTCCTCGGCCGCCGGGTCGGCGGGGAGCTCCGCGAGCAGGTCGACCTCCTCGAGCGGGGCGATGTCGCCCTCGCGGATGAAGCACTCGGCACCGGATTCGAGCTGAGCGTAGTTGCTCTCGAACACCCGGATGGCACCCGGACCCACGTCGGCGTCGAGCATCTTGCGTCGGGCTGCCTGCAGTCCGTGCTGCGTCATGACTTCCGTCCTTCCCGTGCCGTCACCGGCACGACGGTGGGGGTGCTGCTGGCGCGCACGACGAGCGTGGGCGCGATGAGGCGAGGTTCACGAAGCCCGACGACGCGGTCGTCGGGTGTCGCCACCTGTTCGAGGAGTGCGGCGACGAGGCCCTCCCCGATGGCACGGAAGTCCTGCCGCAGGCTGGTCAGAGGCGGCCAGAGGTACTCGGCGTCGACGTCGTCGAACCCCACGACGGCCACGTCCTCGGGGATACGTCGGCCGGCCTCGTGCAGCGCCCGCAGGACGCCACCGGCCATCTCGTCGTTGGCGACGAAGATCGCCTCCACTCCCGCGTCGGCCGCCAGCTGCCGACCGGCGAGGTACCCGGACTCGGCGCTCCAGTCCCCGTGCAGCGGCGTGGGGATCTCGCGACCCGCCGCGAGCAGCACCTGACACCAGGAGTCGAGGCGTTGACGCGACTGCAGCGACGTCTCGGGTCCCGCGACCAGGTGCACCGTGCGGGCGCCTCCCGCGAGGAGGTGCTCCACGGCGAGGCGAGCCCCCTCGGCCTGATCGCACCCGACGGTCGGGACGGACAGCCCTCGCGAGTCGGCGATGACGACGGGCAGGTTGGCGGGCAGCCGCAGGTGGTTGACCGCGACCGTCTCCAGGCCGAGCACCACCAGCCCGGCGACACCGGCACGGGCTCCGACCATGGCCCGGTTGAGGCTCTCCGCGGATCCGTCGGCCGCGGTCGTGAGCACCACGTCGTAGCCGCGTGCCCGAGCCGTCGAGCAGATCGCGTCGACGATGTGCGCCTCACCGGTGCGGGAGAGCTGAAAAGCGATGAGTCCCAGGTTCGTCGACCGACCGGTCCGCAGGGCCCGGGCTGCGGCGTTGGGTGCGTAGCCGAGCCGCGCCATGGCGTCGAGGACCCGTTCGCGCGTCTCGGGCAGCACGTTGTCGAGGCCGTTGGCCACGCGTGAGACCGTCTGCGGGGAGACCCCGGCCAGAGCGGCCACCTCCTTGGCCGTGGCGCGTCGTCCCCACCCGAGGTCGCCGCGTGGAGCCGAGGTGGACACCTCGCTCACCGGAGACGCCCCCCCGCAGCTGACGCCCGCACCTGGTGGACCTGGGGTTCCGGCAGCCCGCGACGCCGGGCGAGCTCACGGACGCCTTCGGCGATCGCGGCCACCTGGCGCTCCGGCGCCACCACGACGACGCTGCCACCGAACCCGCCGCCGGTCATCCGGGCGCCGGACGCGCCAGCGGCCATGGCCGCCTCGACGACCGTGTCCAGCTCGGCGACGGACACCTCGAAGTCGTCGCGGAGCGACGCGTGCGACTCGACCATCAGACGCCCGGCCGTGGCGATGTCCTCGGCCTCCAGGGCCGTGACGAACTCCTGCACCCGCCAGATCTCCGTGAGCACGTGCCGCGTGCGGGACCGGAGGGTCCCCTCCGGGAGACCGTCGAGGACCGCGTCGAGGTCGACGACCGACGTCGTGTCGGCCACCTCTCGCAGGGACCCCACACCGAGGAGCGACGCCGCCTCCTCGCACGAGGCACGACGGTCGGCGTACTGCCCGTCCCCCAACTGGTGGGAGGCGTGGGTGTCGATCGCGAGGATCGCGTGGCCCTGCTCGTCGAAGGGGAGCTTCACCTGGTGCGCTGCACCGTCCGCACAGTCGAGGAGCAGGGCGTGGGCGTCACCGGCCCGCAGGGAGGCGGCCTGGTCGAGACCGCCCGTCGGGGCGCCGGCGACGAGGTTCTCCGCGCGCGTGCAGAGCGCCGCGAGGCGGGCACGGTCGGCGTCGTCCCCCGAGAACGGTCGGCCCGCGAGTTCGGCCAACGCCAGCGCCATCGAGCACTCCACCGCCGCGGAGGAGGACAACCCTGCTCCGACCGGGACGCACGAGGTGATCGCGGCATCGAAACCACCGACGTCGAGGCCGTCCTCCCGCAGCACCCACGCCGGACCGGCGGCGTAGGCGACCCACCCCTCGACACCGCCGGGGGCGATGTCCTCGATCCGCCCCTCCCAGACCTCGACACCCTCGAAGTCCGAGACGATCCGGACGCGGCCGTCCTCGGCCGGGCTCAGCGCCACGTACGTCTGGTGGGGCAGCGCGATGGGCAGGCACAGCCCGCCGTTGTAGTCGACGTGGTCGCCGATGAGGTTGACGCGACCGGGCGACGCCCACACCCCCGCGGGGTCCGTTCCGAACGTGCGCGTGAACAGCTCCACCGCGGAGCTGATCCCCTCCTGCGGTGTCCAAGCCGTGACCCGCTGACTCGTGGTCGTCACTGACCGTTCCTCTCTCTGGGCACGCCCCGGGGTCGACCGACCCCGAGCGACGACGCGTTAGCGCGAACATCTCACGTTCCATGATTGCGCTAACACTGATGTGACGCAACCCCTTGACAGGCGTAAAAGTCGCTAGCATCATCGGGCTCATCGCTAAATGGTTACGCAAATATTCGAGCCATGAAGGAACGCCAATGACGCTGATTCCGAGCCATCACCGGACCCTGTCCGTCCTCCACGAGAACACGCTCCCGGCGCGGTCCTACTACATCCCCGCCGGTGCCCCGGTGGCCGACGTCGTCACCGCTCGCGAGGAGTCCGACCGCGTGCAGCTGCTGTCCGGGACGTGGCGCATGCGCTACGCCGCCGACGTGCGCGACCTCGACGAGACGTTCGTCACCGAGGCCGGCGAGCTAGACGGCTTCGAGGACACGCCGGTCCCCGGCATCTGGCAGGCCGCCGGCCACGACGCCCACCAGTACACGAACATCCGCTACCCCATCCCGCTGGACCCGCCGCACATCCCCGCCGAGAACCCGTGCGCCGCGTACACCCTCGACTTCGACCACAGCGCGGACGAGAGCCTGCCGAGCCACACCCTGTCGTTCGACGGCGTCGACTCCTGCTTCTACGTGTGGCTCAACGGCGCGTACGTCGGCTACAGCCAGGTGACGCACGCCACGAGCGAGTTCGACGTCACGCCGCACCTGCGCAGTGGACGCAACCACCTGGCCGTCCTCGTCTTCAAGTGGTGCGACGGCACGTACCTGGAGGACCAGGACAAGTTCCGCACCAGCGGCATCATCCGGGACGTCTACCTGCTCTCCCGTCCCGCCGCGGTGCTCTACGACTACTTCACGACCACCCACCTGGAGGCCGACGGCTCGGCCCGGGTCGAGGTCCGAGGCGCCTTCCGCGGTGGCGAGGTGCCCACCACCCTCACGCTCACCGCCCCCGACGGCACGGATGTCGCCACCGCCGCGATGGAGCCCGTCGACGGTCTGGGCGAGTTCACGCACCGCGCCACGCTCACCGTCGCGGAACCGCTGCTGTGGACCGCCGAGGCGCCCACCCTCTACCGACTCGTCATCGAGACCCCGGGCGAGGTCGTCACCGACGAGGTCGGCCTCCGTGAGGTGACGATCGAGGACGTCGTGCTCAAGGTCAACGGTCGGCCGGTCACTCTGCGCGGCGTCAACCGTCACGACACCGACCCGGTCACCGGCCCCGTGGTCGACCTCGACCACATGCGCCGTGACCTGATGCTCATGAAGCAGCACAACATCAACGCGGTCCGCAGCGCCCACTACCCCAACGACCCGCGCTTCTACCAGCTCTGCGACCGGTACGGCCTGTTCGTCATGTCCGAGGCCGACAACGAGAGCCACGGCACCCAGCTCCAGCAGCTCGCGGACGAGTCCTGGGACAACGTCGTCGAGCACTGGAACAAGCCCATCGCGGAGAACCCCGACTGGACGGAGTCCATCGTCGACCGCGTCGAACTCTGCGTGCGTCGCGAGAAGAACCGGCCGTCGATCATCTCCTGGTCGGCCGGCAACGAGGGCGCCTACGGGTGCACGTTCGAGACGGCCCTGGCCTGGATGAAGAGCTACGACCCCAGCCGCGTGAGCCAGTACGAGAGCGCCTACTACCGCAGCTCGGACCGCACGTACGACTACTCGCACATCGACCTCTACAGCCGCATGTACCCGGCCCTGGACGAGATCCACGCCTACCTCGACAAGAACCCGGACAAGCCGTTCCTGCTCGTCGAGTACTGCCACGCGATGGGCAACGGCCCCGGCGACTTCGAGGCGTACTGGCAGCTCATCCACGCCGATCCGCGCATGTGCGGCGGGTTCGTGTGGGAGTGGGCGGACCACGCGGTCCAGGCCGGCACCGGCCCCGACGGACGCCCGCGGTTCCTCTACGGCGGCGACTTCGGCGAGAGCATCCACGACGGCAACTTCTGCGTCGACGGTCTCCTCACGCCCGACCGTCGCCCCCACGTCGGGCTGCTGGAGCTCAAGAACGTCCAGCGTCCCGCCCGCGTCGTCTCCTACGACCAGGACACCGGCGCCCTGCGGCTGCGCAACGACCTCGACTTCACCGACCTCGCCGGTCACCTCGACGTCACGTGGGAGCTCGCCCGTGACGGCGTCGTCGTCGACTCGGGCATGCTGGACCTGCCCGGGTCCGTCGCCCCGCACGAGGTGGCCGACCTCACCCTGGACGTCGACGTGCCCGAGAACGGACGCTGCCACCTGCGTCTCCGGTACGGGCTCCACGCCGGCGACGGGCTGCTCGAGGCCGGGCACGACCTGGGCTTCGACGAGATCTCACTCGAGACCCCCGACCCGCGCAACGGCGAGGCGGTCGCCCTCGTCGGTGCTTCCGCCACCGGTGCCGCCCCCTCCGCATCCGAGGACGACCGTCGGATTGTCGTCACCGGCGACGGATTCCGATACGCGTTCTCGGTCGACACTGGCCTGCCGGAGTCGCTGGAGGTCGGCGGGCGAGACCTGCTGTCCCGTCCCACCGAGGTCAACGTGTGGCGAGCCCCCACGGACAACGACATGTACGTCGCCCCCGCGTGGCGCCGCGCGCACTACGACGCAGCGGCCGCCCGCGCCTACTCGCACGAGATCCCGCCGAACGACGGAACCGCTCGCGTCGATCTGACCTTCGACATGGCGGTCGTCGCCCCCACTGTGCAGCCCATCCTGCGGATGCGGACCCGGTGGTCCGTCGACGCGCTCGGGCGGCTGCACATGTCCATGGACGCCCGGCGCACCCCCGGCTTCCCGGCGCTGCCGCGGCTCGGCCTGCGTCTCTTCCTCGACGCGGCGTTCGACCAGGTCACCTACACCGGCATGGGCCCCCACGAGAACTACTCCGACAAGCACCAATCTGCCTGGCACGGACGGTTCGTCGACGACGTGCGCGGTCTCTTCACCGACTACATCCGGCCGCAGGAGAACGGCAGCCGTCACGACTGCGACCTCGTGACCCTCTCCGATGGCCACACCGAGCTCAACGTCGTGGCGGCCACGCCGTTCTCGTTCAACGCCTCCCGCTACACGCAGGAGGAGCTCACCGCCACCACGCACGACGTGGACCTGGCTGAGAGCGACGACGTCGTCCTGTGCATCGACCACGCCCACGCCGGCGTCGGCTCGAACAGCTGCGGCCCCGTCCTCGACCCGGCCCACCGCGTCGACGCCGAGTCCTACCTCCTGGACTTCACCTTCATCCCCACCACCCACTGACCGCGACAGCGGCACCCCGAGAGGCAAACGTCATGACCGCGACAGCGGCACCCCAGAAGACCTACCTGAACTGGGGAAACAAGATCGGCTACGGATCGGGCGACGTCGCAGGAAACGTCGTCTACGCGTTCCTGTCCGCCTTCCTGATGATCTATCTGACGGATCAGA
>JBDIAM010000093.1:0-11337 GCA_039812445.1 Piscicoccus intestinalis
TCCTCGGCGATGTGCGGCGCGACCGGCGCGATCATGACGATGAGCGACTCGACGACCTCCCGCGGCGCCGCCGGCAGGCGGGTCAGCGCGTTGTTCAGCTCGATGAGCTTGGCGATGGCGACGTTGAACCGCAGGTTCTCGTAGTCGCTCGCGACCGCCGCGATCGTGCGGTGCAGCACCCGGCGGGTCGCGTCGTCCGCAGCGTCGTCGACGACACTCAGCTCTCCGGTCGACTCGTCGACGACGTTGCGCCACAGCCGCTGCAGGAACCGCTGCGAGCCGACGACCGCGCGCGTCTCCCACGGCTTGGACTGCTCCAGCGGGCCCATGCTCATCTCGTAGAGCCGGAAGGTGTCGGCGCCGAACTGCTCGTACATCTCGTCCGGCGAGACGACGTTCTTCAGCGACTTGCCCATCTTCCCGTACTCCCGGGAGACGGTCTCGCCGTCCCAGCTGTACACGGTCGCGCCGGTGTCGTCGACGGACTCGACGACCTCGGCCGCCGGCACCGTCTGCCCGCGCGCGTCGCGGAACGCATACGCCTGGATGTACCCCTGGTTGACCAGCCGCCGGAACGGCTCGGCGCTGCTGACGTGCCCGAGGTCGAAGAGCACCTTGTGCCAGAACCGGCTGTACAGCAGGTGCAGCACCGCGTGCTCGACGCCGCCGACGTACAGGTCGACGCCGCCGACGTCGGGCAGCCCCGCGGGTGCGCCGGGCACCGGCTCCGGGCGCGGGCCCATCCAATACCGCTCCACCTCGGGGTCGACGAAGGCGTCGGTGTTCGCCGGGTCGAGGTAACGAATCTCGTACCAGCACGAGCCGGCCCACTGCGGCATGACGTTGAGTTCGCGCCGGTAGGTCTTGGGACCGTCTCCGAGATCGAGCTCGACGTTCACCCAGTTGCCTGCGCGGGCCAGCGGCGGCGTCGGCTCGCTCGTCGTGTCGTTCGGGTCGAGCTGCTGCGGGGAGTAGTCGTCGACGTCGGGCAGCGTCACCGGCAGCATCGACTCCGGCAGCGCGATTGGCAGGTTGGCCTCGTCGTAGACGATGGGAAACGGCTCGCCCCAGTAGCGCTGGCGGCTGAACAGCCAGTCGCGCAGCTTGTACGTGACTGTGCCGCGGCCGGTGCCCTTGGCCTCGAGGTAGTCGATCATCGCGGCCTTGGCGTCGGCGACACCCAGTCCGTTGAGGTCGAGCTCGTCGTTGGCGCTGTTGATGGCCGGACCGTCTCCGATGAACGCGACGTCGTCGGGGTGCTCGGGCGTGGGCTGCACGGTGCGGATGATGTCGAGGTCGAAGGCCTGCGCGAAGTCCCAGTCACGCTGGTCCTGCCCGGGCACCGCCATGATCGCGCCCGTGCCGTACCCCATGAGCACGTAGTCGGCGACGAACACCGGAATCTCACGCCCGTCGACCGGATTGATCGCAAAGGAGCCTGTGAAGACACCGGTCTTCTCCTTGACCTCGCTCTGGCGCTCCAGGTCGGTCTTGCGGGAAGCGGCGGCGACGTAGGCGTCGACGGCCTCGCGCGGTCCCGCCTCCCCGCTCTTCCAGGCCTCGCGGGTGCCCTGCGGCCAGGTGTTGGGCACCAGGCGCGCCACCAGCGGGTGCTCGGGCGCGAGCACCATGAAGGTCGCGCCGAACAGCGTGTCGGGGCGGGTGGTGAAGACCTCGATGTTCTCGTCGGCACCGTCGGTCGTGCGCACGGCGAAGTCGACGTTGGCGCCGGTGGAGCGGCCGATCCAGTTGCGCTGCATGAGCTTGACGGGCTCGGGCCAGTCGACGCGGTCGAGGTCGAACAGGAGCCGGTCCGCGTACGTCGTGATCCGCATCATCCACTGGCGCATGTTGCGCTTGAAGACCGGATAGTTGCCGATGTCCGAGCGGCCCTCGGCGGTGACCTCCTCGTTGGCCAGCACGGTGCCCAGGCCCGGGCACCAGTTGACCGGGGCCTCGCTGACGTACGCGAGCCGGTACCCGTCGACGACCTCGCGCCGCTCGACCCCGGTCAGCTCGCTCCAGGCCCGCCCGTCGGGCACGGTCCGCTGCCCCGAAGCGAATTCGGCCTCCAGCTCGGCGATCGGGCGGGCCTTGCCGAGCGTGCCGACGGAGTTGGGGGCCTGCGGGTCGAACCAGGCGTCGAACAGCTGCGTGAAGATCCACTGGGTCCAGCGGTAGAACGGCACGTCGGTCGTCGCGACGCTGCGCCGGTCGTCGTGGCCCAGCCCGAGGCGGGCGAGCTGCCGGCGCATGTTCGCGATGTTGTTCTCGGTCGTGATCCGCGGGTGCTGCCCGGTCTGGATCGCGTACTGCTCGGCGGGCAGGCCGAACGCGTCGTAACCGAGGGCGTGCAGCACGTTCTTGCCGGTCATCCGCTGGTAGCGGGCGTAGGCGTCGGTCGCGATGTAGCCGAGCGGGTGGCCGACGTGCAGCCCCGCGCCGGAGGGGTAGGGAAACATGTCGAGCACGAACAACTTCTCGCGTCCGGCCACCAGCTCGGGCTGCGCCCACGGACCCGCGGTGTTGGGGGCGTGGTAGGTGCCGTCGGCCGCCCACCGGTCCTGCCAATGACGCTCGATGCGGTCGGCCAGCTCCGCGGTGTAGCGGTGGGGGTACTGGGCGGCCGTGCTGTCAGTCATCCGTTCCTTCTCCTGTAGTGCGGGCGGCCCGGAGCCCGTGGCGTGGCCACGAGGCACGGGAGGCGGGGGCGGACATGGAAAAACCCCTCGCACAGAGGGGTTGCCGCTCCGACGCCGTGGTCGGGCGGCTAGCCAAGAAGTCGCCGCTGCACCATGGGGGCCAGGCTACCGCAGCGGCCACACACGCCGACGGACCCGTCCACGGGGGACGGGTCCGTCGGTCGAGCGGTTACTGCCCCGGCGTTCGCTATCGGCGTGGCCCCGGGAGGCCCGCTATGCCGAACGGGCGATTATTCGCCCGTTCGGCATAGCGACCGGAGCCGGCCGAGAGGCTCAGAGCGCGTTGTGCGCCTTGGCCATCGCCGCCTTCTTGTTGGCAGCCTGGTTCTTGTGGATGACGCCCTTGCTGACGGCCTTGTCGAGCTTCTTGCTCGCCTGGCGCAGCGCGGCCTCCGAGGCATCCTTGTCGCCGGTGGCGGCGGCCTCGCGGAACTTGCGCACCCACGTGCGGATCTCGGACTTGACCGCCTTGTTGCGCTCCGTGCGCTTGGCGTTGGTCTTGATGCGCTTGAGCTGCGACTTGATGTTCGCCACGATGTTCTCTTTCGGGTCGATCGGCTACCCGCGACCGTTCGCCGGGGTAGGCCCGCCCTCGGTGCCGGACCGCGATCGGCGCCCGTTCGGGCTCCGATGAGGTCATGGCTCGATCCGGTCAAAGGCGAGCTGGGAGTGCGTGTCGTCGCGCACGACCTGGGCGCGCACGCAATCGCCCAACCTACCAGGGGGTTCAGCGGGCCCCAAATCTCCATCCGCCTTGCGACTGCTAGCCAGGTCAGGGGTACGTGCGCTCGGCGACCCTATGCGTTGATCTCCGACACGTTGACCCAGGCCACCTGGGCGAAGTAGCGATACAAGGCCGAGATGTCGAAGTTCTTGGGGAACTCCGCCCGGTACGTGGCGCGCTCCACGGTAGGAGCCCGGCGGTTCGGCGAGACGATGTACGTGAACTCGAGTTCACTGTCGTCGACGCCCCAGCCTGCGGTCTCGGCAGTGACCGCGACGATGGAGCGCATGTCGATCGCCTTCACGCGGGTCTTGTTTCCGGTGACCCCCTGCCGATCGATGATGATCACCCGTTGAGTGGTCACGCAGAATCCATCGCGGATAAGGCGATACGCGGAGTGGATCTCCTCGCCGGGCAGCAGCCACGGACCATATTGCGCCCGCGCCTCTTCTCGGGTGACTTCCTGCGAGTTGCCCGCCAACCCTTGGAGCAGTCCCATCGCCTCTCACCTTTCGTGTTCGTTCATGCGCCGCGCACTCCCCACTTTCGCCAGCGTCGGCACACGATCCGTTACGGCACGCACGGCCCGAGTCCTGAGGAAACCCGCCACCGCGACCCGGGCCAGGCGGATGCGCCAACCCGACCGACCGACCACCTCCCCACCGTCCCTGAGAACTGCGTGTCGCGGTGAGGACTGCGGCACGAACCGCAGGCGCGACCGTGACACGCAGTTCTCAGGGACGTTGGCGGGAGAATGGGCCAATGCGCCCGACGTACGAGCACCCTCCGGAGAAGGTCAGCGGGTGGTCGCTGCGGCACGTCTTCAGTCTCGCGTTGATCGAGAACCTCTTCTTCGGCGCGGCGACGGTGTTCGCGTTCCTCTTCGCGTTCGTCGTGCTGCGCCAGGGGGTCTCCGGTTGGGCGAGCGTGGCCTGGTTGCTCGTCTTCTGGGCGGTGCTCGCCTACCTCGCGCTCCCCCGGCTGCACCGGGTGCTGACCGCCATCTACGTGCCGGACTACTTCTTCGGGCGCACCCGCACGTCCGATGGGCTGCTCGGCGACCCCGTGAACCTCGCGCTGACCGGCTCCGCGGATCAGATCCACGACGTCATGCGCCGGGCCGGGTGGATCGAGGCCGACCCGGTCGACCTGGCCTCCAGCGCGCGGATCGTCACCGCCTCCCTGAGCCGGCGCAGCTACCCGCGCGCGCCCGTGAGCCCGCTGTTCCTCTTCGGTCGTCAGCAGGCCTTCGCCTATCAGCAGGAGGTGCAGGGCAATCCCTCCCAGCGCCACCACGTGCGGTTCTGGCCGTGCCCCTCGGGCTGGCTGCTGCCCGGTGGTCTGCGCGTCGACTGGCTGGCGGCCGGCAGCTACGACCGCGCGGTCGGGTTGTCGTTCTTCACGTTTCAGGTGACCCACCGCATCGACCGGGACATCGACATCGAACGCGACTACATCGTCGACACCATTCATTACGCGTGCCCCGAGGTGCGCACGACGCTCATCGAGGACTTCTCCACCGGCTACCACAGCCGCAACGGCGGCGGCGACGCCATGACCACCGACGGTGACCTGCCCGTGCTCGGCGTGGAGGCGGTCACCCCGGCCCCCGTCGCGGACGAGGCCGAGGCGCACGACGACGTGCTGCACCGCGTCGGGCGCCGGCCGTTCAGCGTCGTCGCGGCTCTCGCGCTGACACTGCTGTCACTGAGCGCGTCGCTCGCCGTGGCCGTGTACGAGCTGGAGTCGGTGGTCAGCGGCGAGATGACCGCGATGGCCCAGGAAGGTGAGCAGATCTCGGAGACGGCGATGCTGGTCATCGTGCTCGGATCGGTCGTGCTCACCTACGCGATCATGGGCGTCCTCGCGTGGCTGACGTACCTAGGCAGCCAATGGGCACGCCTGTGTCTGCTCGCGGGCCTGACGTTCTCGCAGCTGGGCAGCCTCGTGCAGTGGCTGGGCGCGACGCGGCCGACATTCTGGGCGCTGACCGCTCTGGCCGTCGACCTGCTGACGATCTACGCGCTCACCTCGCCGTCGGCGCAGGAGTGGACCCGCGAGCACGGCCTCACGGCCCGGAGGCGGGCCCGCCGGCTCGCGCGGCGCCTCGCCGGCCGCGCGGTCACGGACTGACGACGGCCTCCCGGCGACCCGCCCGCGACCCCCGGCGACTGCCACCGACCGGCCGCGAGCTGCCGAAGACCTGCCTATAACCACGGCGCCGGCCCACGCCGACGCGCCCGCTTGCGCGCACCTCAGCGCTGGGAGCGGGCGCGGGACATCACCAGGATCGCGCGCTCGACGGCGTACACCGGGTCACGGCCGCCGCCCTTGACGTCGAAGTCGGCGGCGGCGACGGCCTGGATCGCCTCACCGAGGCCGTCGTCGCTCCAGCCGTGCAGCGAGCGGCGGGCCTTGTCGACCTGCCAGGGGGCCATGCCGAGGGTCTTGGCGACCTGGGCGGGGTGGCCGCGACCGGCTCCGGAGACCTTGACGAGCTGACGCAGCTGAAGGGCGAGCACCGCGACGATCGGCACCGGGTCGACGCCGGCGGCGATCGCGTGGCGCAGCAGCCGCAACGCCTCGGCGGTGTTGCCGGCGACCGCGGCGTCGGCGACGCGGAATCCGGTGGCCTCGACCCGGCCTCCGTGGTAGCGCTCGACGACGTCTTCGTCGACCATCCCGTCGGTATCCGCGATGAGTTGCGCGCAGGCCGAGGCGAGTTCGGTGACGTCTTTGCCGACTGCCTCGACCAGTGCGCGCACCGCGCCGGGGCTGATGCGCCGGGAGTTGGACCGGAATTCGGCCTGCACGAAGTCGGACTTGTCGCGGTCGGACTTGATCGCCGGGGCCTCCAGCACCCGCGCGCCGGCCTTCTTCATCGCGTCGATGAGCTTGCGGCCGCGGTTTCCGCCGGCGTGCCAGACGATGAGCGTGCAGTCCTCCGGCGGGCCGGCGACATGGGCGAGCAGGTCGTCGATGAGGTCGTCGCCGGCCTCTGCGACGCCGCGCACGACGATCGCCTTGGCGCCGCCGAACAGCGAGGGGCTCGCGTGCTGCCCGAGCGCGCCGGGCTCATACCCGGCGGCGTCGAGGCGGATGACCTCGACGTCGGGGTCGGCGCCGCGCAGCGCGTCGACGGTCGCGGTCAGCGCGCGCTGGGCGAGCACGTCCTCGGGTCCGGTGACGAGCACGAGCGGCGGCACCGCCGCGCTGCTCGGCGGCTCCCCCGGCCCGCCCCGCGCTCCGGCCGACCCAGCCGACCGAGCCGACCCGGCCGACCCGGCCGACCCGGCCGACCCGGCCGACCCGCCAGCGGCTCCCCGCCCCGACGAACGGCCCGAACTCCTCGGTGACGCGTTCATGCGGGCTCCTGTAGGTCGAGGCCGAGCTGGCGACCGCGGGTGCGCACGGCCGCGGCGGGTGCGTCGAGTTCGTCGGCGATGTCGTCGAGCCGGTAGCCGTCGGTGACGAGTTCGCGCAGCGTCTCGTCCTCCCCTGCCGTCCAGGCGAACCCGTGGGTGACGGCGGTGCGGGTCGCCCCGGGCACAGGCGCCCCGGTGGACCGGGCGTCGGCGACCGGCTCCGGGTGCTCCCCCGTCGGCGCCGCGGCGGGCGTGGCCAGGGTCGGCCCGCGGGTCGGCGGTGGGGCCACCGGCAGCACCGCGGGTGCGGACTCGTCGAGCCGCCGCAGCGCGCCGAGCACGAGCTCGCGGTCGGTGCTCGCCCAGAACGGCGGCAGCGAGCGCTGCAGGAACCCGGCGTAGCGGGCGCTGATCATCCGCGGGTCGAGAAAGGCGACGACGCCGCGGTCGTCGCCGCGGCGGATGAGCCGGCCCGCGCCCTGCGCGAGCCGCAGCGCCGCGTGGGTGGCCGAGACCGCCATGAACCCGTTGCCGCCGCGGCGGGCGACGTCGCGCGTGCGGGCCTGCGCGAGCGGATCGTCGGGCCGCGGAAACGGAATCCGGTCGATGAACACGAGCTGGCACGCCGAGCCGGGCACATCGACGCCCTGCCACAGCGACAAGGTGCCGAACAGGCAGGTGCGGGCGTCGGAAGCGAAATCCCGCACGAGCGTGGCGGTCTGATCGTCGCCCTGACACAACACGGTCCACTCGGGCCCGAGCCGGTCGCGCATCTCCTCGGTCGCCGCCTGGGCCGCGCGCATCGAGGAGAACAGCCCGAGGGTGCGCCCACCCGCGGCCCGCACGAGCGCCTCGATCTCGTCGAGCAGCTCGGGCGCGGTGCCGTCGCGGCCGGGCTTCGGCAGGTGCGCGGCGACGTAGGCGATGGCCTGGCGGGGGTAGTCGAACGGGCTCCCGACGTCGAGGCCCGACCACGGCGGCGCGCCGTCGCCGAGCATGCCCAGCGACCCGGCGACCGAGTCGAAGCTGCCGCCGAGTTCGAGGGTGGCGGAGGTCAGCACGACCGTTCGGTCGCCGAGGATGTAGTCGCGCACCTTCATCGCCACGCTCATCGGCGCGACCCGCACGCTGCTCGTGCCGCGGCGCAGGTCGCGGGCCAGCCACGCGACGTCCTGCTCGGACTCCCCCAGCAGCCGGTCGGCCACCCGGTACAGCTCGTCCAGCGCCGCCTTCGCCTGGGCGCGGGAGCCGTCGGTGTCGACCCCGCCTCCGGGCGGCGACTTGATCTGTCCGTGCACGGCCTTGGCCGCCTCGGTGACGCTGGTCAGGGCCAGGGCCAGCTGCTCGGGCAGGTGGGTCAGGCGCCCCTCCTCGGCCTTGGCGAGGGCGGCCTCGACGAGGTCGGCGGCGACCTGCAGCTCCTGGGAGTCGTCGGCGAGCTTGGCGCACCGCTTGGCCGCGGCCGAGACCGTGGCTGCGGAGATCTCGTCGGTGATCGTCGAGGTGATGCGGTCGACGAGCTCGTGCGCCTCGTCGATGACGAGCAGGTCGTGCTCGGGCAGCATCGCCCGCTCGTCGAAGGCGTCGATCGCCATGAAGGAGTGATTGGTGACGACGACATCGACGTCGGCTGCGTCGGCGCGGGCGCGTTCGACGAAGCATTCGGCGACCATCGGGCACTTGCCGCCGAGGCACTCCTGCGCGGAGACCGACACCTGCCGCCACGCCCGCTCGGAGACGCCGGGCACGAGCTCGTCGCGGTCGCCGGAGTCGGTCTGCTCGGCCCACTCCCGCAGCCGCGCGACCTCGGCGCCGAGCCGGGAGGCGGAGGCCTCGACGGTGCCGAAGGAGATCAGCGAATCCTCGTCGTCGGCCGGATAGCCGCCGGCGAGCTTGTGTTGACACACGTAGTTGCGGCGGCCCTTGACGAGGGCGTACGAGGGGCGGCGCCCGAGCGTCGTGCCGAGGGCGTCGGCCAGGCGCGGCAGGTCGCGGTCGACGATCTGGGCCTGCAGCGCGAGGGTGGCGGTGGCGACGACGACGGGCCGGCCCGTCTCCTGGGCGTGGGCGACGGCGGGCACGAGGTAAGCCAGCGACTTGCCCGTGCCCGTGCCGGCCTGCACGAGCAGGTGTTTCTCGTCGGCGACCGCGTCGGACACGGCCCGGGCCATGGCGATCTGCCCCTCCCGCGGAGTGCCGCCGATCCCCTCGACGGCCCGCGCGAGCAGGCCGTCGGCGCGCTCGCGCCGCGCGTCGGCGCGCTCGTGGCGAGCGTCGGCGTCGCGCGGCGGGCGGCGGGAGGTGGAAGGCACCGACTCAGCGTAGGCGAGGGCGCCGACAACGTGCCGCCGCCTCACCCGGGCCTGTGGACGGCGGCATCGCGCCGGCGCCGCCTGTGGACGGATCAGGGGTGTACTCCCGGGGCCTGGCAGCGGGCCGGTGCG
The DNA here is from genome assembly GCA_039812445.1 of Piscicoccus intestinalis. Classification (GTDB taxonomy): domain Bacteria; phylum Actinomycetota; class Actinomycetes; order Actinomycetales; family Dermatophilaceae; genus Kineosphaera; species Kineosphaera intestinalis_A. Next base: position 9,236 of record JBDIAM010000093.1, read on the forward strand.
TGTGTGATGCTCGGCTGCGGCGCCCGACGATGCCGAGCGATCCCCCGAGCCATCGCTCGGGCCCCCCCGACTACCGCGAGCACCACCCTTCCCGGGCGCGGCGACCGGCTCTACGACGACAGGAGGCCCGCCATGCGCGGCACCATCATTCACGCCCCCGGCGACATCCGGATCGAGGACGTTCCCGAGCCGACGATCACGGCGGCGACCGACGCGATCATCCGCACCGTGCGCACGTGCGTGTGCGGCTCGGACCTGTGGGCCTACCGGGGCGCCGAGCCCGTCAAGGAGCCCCACCCCATGGGGCACGAGTACGTCGGCGTGGTCGAGGAGGTCGGCAGCGAGGTGACGTCGGTCAAGCCCGGACAGTTCGTCATCGGCTCCTTCGCGACCTCCGACAACACGTGCGAGATCTGCCGGTCCGGCTACCAGTCCCACTGCGTGCACCGGGAGTTCATGAGCACCTGCCAGGCCGAGTACGTGCGCATCCCCAACGCGCAGGGCACGCTCGTCGCCACCCCCGAGCACCCCTCGGACGACCTGCTGCCGAGCCTGCTCGCCGCCTCCGACGTGCTCGGCACCGGCTGGTTCGCGGCCGTCGCCGCGGCGGTGGAGCCGGGCAAGACCGTCGCCGTCGTCGGAGACGGTGCGGTCGGCCTCCTCGGCATCCTCTCGGCGCGTGAGTTGGGCGCCGAGCGCGTCATCGCGATGTCGCGGCACGAGTCGCGGCAGAAGCTGGCGACGCAGTTCGGGGCGACCGACATCGTGGCCGAGCGCGGCGACGAGGGCGTCGAGCACGTCAAGGAGCTGACGAACGGGCTCGGCGCGCACAGCGTCATCGAGGCCGTCGGCACCCAGCAGTCGATGACGCAGGCGATCGCCTCGACCCGGGCGGGCGGGCACGTGGGCTTCGTCGGTGTCTCCCACGACGTCGAGCTCCCGGGCCAGCAGCTGTTCTTCTCCGGCGTGCACCTGCACGGCGGCCCGGCTCCGGTACGACGGTTCCTACCCGACCTCATCGAGCGCATCTGGGAGCGCCGGATCGACCCGGGCAAGGTCTTCGACCTCGAGCTGCCCCTCGAGGAGGTCGCCGAGGCGTACCGGGCGATGGACGAGCGCCGCGCGATCAAGGCGCTGCTGCGGCCGTGACGCGCGCCGACCGACAGCGAGGACACCGGTGAGCCAGATGTCGGCGATCGGCCGGATCGCGCCCACCCGCTGAGCACCGCGTCGGAGTGACCGCTCGCGAGAGGTCACTCCGACGCGGTGCCGCGTTTCCCCAGGTCAGCGGAGCATCGTCCTAAAATCCGAGACGAGTGACCGCTCGACGCGCGTCGAGCGGTCACTCCCTATATATATAGGGACGCCATCTTCGCCATATACTCGCACCATGACGAAACGACTCGTCGACCTCGACGACACCCTCCTCGACGAGGCTCGCGCGGCGCTCGGCACCGCGGGCGTCTCCGACACCGTGCGCGCGGCTCTGCGGGCGGCGGCGGACGCACCCGCCCGGGCCGCGGAGGCGGCGTGGCTCGTCGACGGCGGCATGGCCGGTCTCGCGGAGCCCGAGTCGCGGGACACCGTGTGGCGCTGATCGCCCGCGTCATCGTCGACACCAGCGCCGCGGCGCGCATGACCCACGAGCGAGTGGCCGCGCGGGTCCGTCCGCTCATCGAATCCGGCGTCGTCGCCACGTGTCCGACCCTCGACGCGGAGGCGCTCTACAGCTCTCGATCGGCGGCGGAGTATCGCCAGGTGCGGCAGCGCCGGCGGCGGGTGTACGAGTACCTGCCGATCGAGGACCGGCACTGGCAGGCGGCGTTCGACGCGCAGGCCGACCTCGCCGCGAGCGGCCGTCATCGCGCGGTCGGGATCGTGGATCTGCTCACCGCGGTGCTCGCGGCACGACACCGGCTCACGGTGGTGCACTACGACGCGGACTTCGAGATCGCCGCCGAGGTGATCGAATTCAGCCATCGCTGGGTGGCGCCGCGCGACTCGATCCCTTGACCTGGCCGAACTCGACCACGACCCTCAGACGGCGGCGACCTCGAACTCGCGCAGGGCGTCGACCTGATGCTCGGCGACCTTGACCTCCA
>JBDIAM010000094.1:0-11257 GCA_039812445.1 Piscicoccus intestinalis
GGCACCCCGACGGGCGCGTTGAGCATGTGCATGCGGTACGTCGGCAGGATCGCGTCGACGGCGCGCAGCAGGCTCCAGGGCACCGCCCCGTTACCGCTGACGACGACGCGCAGGTCCTTACGTGACGTGTCGAGGACCGAGGACAGGGATTCGAACGTTGTGATGGCCACGGAACCACCTTGCCGTATGAGCCCGCGGCGTGGTCAGGACGGTGGTCCCCAGGTGGTCCTGCGCCCCGATTCGTGCGCAAGCTGCGACGGCAAGGCCCACCCGGCCGCTCGGGCCAGGACAGAACCCGCCGGGTGGCCCTGATTGTCCAGAATGCCGTCAGCCCCGCGGGCGCAGCGGCCCGGCGCGCACGACCTCGGTGCCGGCGGCCTTGTCGTGCAACGACTGACGACCGCGGTCATGCAGCGGCCACAGGTAGTCGACGATCTGGAAGATACCGGCGATGGTCGAGAGCAGCACCACCCCGCCGAAGAGGTTCGAGACGTTCTTGATGACCGACCGGCGCAGCCCGATCGCCATCGGCACCGTCTCCTCACGACCGACGGGCCGCACCCGGATGCCGGTGAGACGTCGACCGGGCGTGACCCCGGAGCGCGACAGCAGGTAGGCGTCGAGCAGCAGATAGACGACGGTCTGCACGAGGCTGATCATCGCGATGTCGCCGACCAGCTGCTCCGGGGGTTGGGGCGCCACCGTCGCCCCGTTGGCCGCCGCCTCCATCGCCTGCTGCCAGTAGGCGTTGAGCTGATCGGAGGAGGCCGCGATCCGCGGCAGCGCGAACGGCAGGCACAGGAAGCCGACGAGCACCCAGTCGACGATGAGCGCGCCGACCCGGCGCCACCATCCCGATAGCGGCATGCCGTCCTGCGCAACGCGGTCGACGCCGCGCGCCGACCGCCTCCCGGTCTGCGCTCCCGACACGCCGGGACCCGACCCGAAACCGGGGAACCCGGCGTGACCGCGCCGAGCCTCGTCGTGCGGGCCCTGTCGGCCCTGCTGGGCCTGGTAGGCGGACCACTGCTGCGCCGAGTCGCCCGCGGCAGGCTCGTTGACGACGTCGTAGGAGGGTCGCTTGTTCGCGACGTGCTCGGTCCACACGACGCCGTCCCAGTACCGCAGGAGGTCGTCGTCGTTCGGGTCGTCGTACCAACCGGAGGGGCGCTGCTCCATGCGGTGAATCCTCTCAGACCGCGGACGCGGCCCGCGACGCCGTCATCGCCGGCCGACGAGCCAGAGGCGGATCGCGTCGATGCGCGCGCCGACCTGTTCGGTGCTGGCCTGGTCGAGGTTGGGTCCGCCGCAGTGCCTGCGCAGGTCGCTGTGCACGACGGCGTGCGGGGAGCCGCTCTTGCGGGCGTAGGCGGAGACGAGCTTGTTGAGCTCCTTGCGTTGCGCGGCCAGCGCCCGGTGCGCCGAGACCTGCGGGTCCTGGCGGGCCCCGCCGCGGCGGGAGTGCTCGTGCTGGCGGGCCCGCAGCACGTGCGCGACCTGGTCGGGCTCCAGCAGGCCGGGCAGCCCGAGGTACTCCTGTTCCTCGTCGGAGCCGGAGGCGGCGGTGAGCCCGAACTGCTCGGCGTCGAAGAGCACGTGGTCGAACTCGGCCTCCGACTCCAGGGCCTGGAAGGTCGTCTCGTCGGCGTCGGGGGTCTTGCGCTCGCGGTTGGCCTCCTCGAGCAGCGCCTCCTCCTGCGCCCACAGCTCCTCGGCGTCCTGGGCGGCCTTGGGGCGGTCGAGGGCGTGGTCGCGCTCGTCCTCCAGCGCCGAGGCGTGCGCGAGGATCGTCGGCACGCTCGGCAGGAAGACCGACGCGGTCTCGCCGCGCTTGCGGGCCCGCACGAACCGGCCGACGGCCTGGGCGAAGAACAGCGGGGTCGAGGTGGAGGTGGCGTACACCCCGACGCACAGGCGGGGCACGTCGACGCCCTCGGAGACCATCCGCACGGCGACCATCCAGCGCTGGTCACCGGCGGCGAACTCCTCGATGCGCCGGCTCGCGCCGGCGTCGTCGGAGAGCACGACGGTGGGAGCCTGACCGGTCAGTTCCCGCAGGATCTTGGCGTACGCGCGGGCGTTGGCCTGGTCGGAGGCGATGACCAGTCCCCCGGCGTCCTCGACGTGCCGGCGCACCTGGGTCAGGCGCTTGTCGGCGGCGGCGAGCACCGACGGGATCCACTCCCCGCGCGGGTCGAGGGCGGTGCGCCAGGCCTGCGCGATGACGTCCTTGGTGGCGGGTTCGCCGAGGCGGGCGGCGATCTCGTCGCCGGCGCGGGTGCGCCAGCGCATCGCGCCGCCGTAGGCGAGAAACAGCACCGGCCGCACGACGCCGTCCTCGAGGGCCTGGGCGTAGCCGTAGGTGTAGTCGCTGGCGCTGCGCCGGATGCCGTCGGCGTCTTCGGCGTAGGTGACGAACGGGATGGGGTTGGTGTCGGAGCGGAACGGGGTTCCGGTCAGCGCGAGCCGGCGGGTGGCCGGCTCGAACGCCTCCCGGATCGCCTCACCCCACGACAGGGCGTCACCGCCGTGGTGGATCTCGTCGAGGATGACCAGGGTGCGGGCGTTCTCGGTGCGGGAGCGGTGCAGCAGCGGCTTGCTCGCGACCCCCGCGTACGTGACGGCGACCCCGTCGAAGTCGCGGGCGTGCCGCCCGACGGTGTTGGTGAAGCCGGGGTCGATGTTGATGCCGACGCGCGCCGCCGCCTCCGCCCACTGGGTCTTCAGGTGCTCGGTGGGCGCGACGATCGTCACCCGCTGCACGATCCGCGCCTGCAGCAGCTCGGCGGCCACCCGCAGCGCGAAGGTCGTCTTGCCGGCGCCGGGGGTCGCGACGGCGAGGAAGTCGCGTGGGGACCGCTCCAGGTAGCTCTCCAGCGCGGCGGCCTGCCAGGCCCGCAGCTTGCCCGCGGTGCCCCAGGCGGCGCGTTCGGGAAACGAGGGGGACAGGTTCTCCGCGGCCGAGGTACTCATAGCGCCGAGCAGACTAACCCCTGCCGATGTCCGCCGATCGCAGGCTCTCCGACGGCGGTCAGTGCAGCGAGGTGAACAGCGGGTGGTCCTGCGCGCACTCCTGGTCGGTGGCGGGCAGGTCGCCGGAGATCAGGTAGTCGGTACGCACGCCGGTCGCGCACCCGGAGGTGTCGAGCACCCCGTGGCCCCAGCCGGGCACGGTGACGATCCGGGAGTCCGGGCGCAGCTCGCGCATGACGCGGGCGCCCGCGTAGCCGGTGGCCGGATCGTGGGTGGTGTTGACGATGAGCATGCCGCCGGGGTTCGTCGTCGTGAACGGCCCGCGGTAGGCACCGGTGGACGGGAACGGCCACTGCGCACACACCGACGACTCCCACGTCCACAGCGCGCCGAAGCCGGGCGCGACACGGTCGGCGACGGCCGCGGCCCGCGGCCAGGCCTGCGGGTCCTTGGGCTGCACGCCGTCGCTGCACGCGACGCCCGTGAACGCGGCGTAGTACTCCGGGGTCGGCGCCTCCTCCTCCGGTGCCGGCGGGTCGTAGGCGATCCGGGTGCGCCGGTTGCGCTCGTCGCGGGCGACGACCTTGCGGTAGGCGGTCAGCGCCGCGTTCACCCGCGGGTCCGTCACCGGAGGCGGTTCCACGGCCCCGGGCTTGCCGGCGGCCAGCTCGTTGAAGCCGCGGATCATCGTCAGCACGTCGGGCACGCCCTCGTAGTCGTACAGCCCGGCGTTGACCATCGCGATCACCATGTCGTAGCTGATCGAGAAGTCCTCGGCCAACGTGATCGGACCGCGCTTCAGGGACGCCTGCAACTGCGCCCAGTCGGCGCGGATCGTCGCGTGCTCGGCGCAGCCGCCGGGCCCGACCCGCTCGCATTCGGCGATCGCCGCGAGCAGCGCCTCGTGCCCCGAGACGTGCGAGTTGACGCGGGTGGTCGACGGCGTCGTGGCCGACTCCCCGCGGCCGGTCGTCCACGCGATCGGGTCGAGCGTGCCGTCGAGCACCATCGTGCGCACCCGAGTCGGGAACAGTTGGCTGTAGGTCGCGCCGAGTTGCGTGCCGTACGACACGCCGTAGTAGTTGATCTGCTGTTCGCCCAGAGCGGCGCGCACGGCGTCGATGTCGCGGGCCGAGTCGCCGGTCGACATGTGCCGCAGCACCTGCGTGCCGGTGGCCTTGCGGCAGAGCGCGACGTTGTACGCGTCGTTCGCCAGCTGGGCCCGCACCTGCGCGGCGGTGGTCGGGAAGATCCATTCCGACAGGTTCGGCATCGCCTGGCCGGGCTTGCCGGTGCACACCGCCGGCTGATCGTCGCCGGTGCCGCGCGGGTTGATGCCGATGATGTCGAAGCGGGAGCGCACGTCGCGGCCCACGATCTGCGCGAACATCGGCACGGTCTGGGCTGCTGCGGTGCCGGGGCCGCCGGGGTTCGTGACGAGCACCCCGAGGCGCCCGTCGGGGCCGGTGCCCTGCCGGTCGGCGGGGCGGCGCGTCACCGTGAGGTCGATCGTGCCCGCCGACGGGTCGGCGTAGTCCCGCGGCACCGTCAGCGTCGCGCACTGCATCGTGCCGCATCGCGTCCACCGGATCGCGCTCGTGCGGTCGACGACGCTGCCCGGCACGCCCTTCTGCACCGCTGCCGGCACGCGCACGCCGGTGCTGTCGGCACTCACGTCGGCCGGGCTGCTGGGGCTGCTGGGGCTGCTGGGGCTGCTGGGGCTGCTGGGGCTGCTCGGACTCGGGCCGGTCGGCGCACTGGAGCCGGCCGGGCTCGGAGCCGGGTCGCCGGGCGCCGCGGCCGCCGACGCTGCCGCGGGAACGACACTCGAGAGCCCCAGAGCCAGTGCGCTGACGACAGCAAGAGCATGACGAGACATCGCCGAAAAACCCCCGGAAGAGCAGCTGACGCGCGACCCCTGTGCGGCGCGACTAGCTTGTGCGCCAACACTATCCGCTATGTGCGAAAACTGAGAACTCGATCGCAGGAGCGTTGCGGCTTCGTGATCGGACAAAGGGGCCGCCGCCGAGAACGTCCCCGAGCACCCCGGGGCGCCCCGGGGGGTCCGAGCCGTCCAGACCGTCTCCTTTTCGGTCCTGTCGGTCCTTTCGGCCTACTCGCCACCGTCCTGCGGCGCGCGCAGACCCTCGTAGATCTCCTTGCACATGGGGCAGACCGGAAACCGGTTGGGGTCGCGGCCGGGCACCCACACCTTGCCGCACAGGGCGGTCACCGGCTCCCCCGAGACGGCGCTCTCGACGATCTTCTCCTTGCGCACGTAGTGGGCGAACCGCTCGTGGTCGCCGGAGTCGGTGCGGTAGTCGGTGTCGGTCTGGGTGTGCTCGAGCGTCGACGTCTGGGGCTGGGAGGTCGTCGTCATACCGGGATTATGCCCGCTCCCGCCCGAGCTCAGCACCCCCGCTGCGCCGGGCTCGCACCGGCTGGCGCCGCTCGCATGGGCTGGCGCCGCGCACGGGCTGGTGCCGCGCGCACGGGCTGCCGCCGCGCGCATGGGCGCGCACGGGCTCGCGGCGACTCCACACCGGCTCCGGTCGCCAACAGGCTTTGGGCCGAGCGCGCACCCGATGCGACCATGACCTCATGCCAGACAAGGCCACCCTGGTCCACTCCGCCAAGATCGCCGCGATGCGTGTGCTGGAGACCGCCCCCGACGCGATCGGCTCGGTCAGTTCGGTGCGCCCCGCCCCGGGCACGAGCCGGGTCGTCTTCACGTACGACGACGGTCCGACCCCGGCGCGGACGCCGGCGGTGCTGCGGGCGCTGGCCGAGCACGGCGCGACCGCGACGTTCTTCGTGCTGATGACGAGCGTGCGAGCGAACCCCGGTCTGCTCGCCGAGGTGCTCGCGGCCGGGCACGAGGTGGGTCTGCACGGCGTCGACCACCGGCACCAGTCGACGCTGCCGCCGCGCATCGTCGAGGACAACCTGCGCCGCGGCAAGGCCGAGCTGGAGGACGCGACCGGCCGCGAGGTGCGCTGGTTCCGCCCGCCCTACGGCGACCAGTCCCCCGGCACCTGGCGCGCGATCCACCGCGCCGGCATGCAGTCGGTCATCTGGAGCGCGACGAGCTGGGACTGGAACCGCGACGTCGACAACGACACCCGCGTGCGCACCGCCACGATGAGCCTGCGGTCGGGCACGGTCATCCTGCTGCACGACGGGCACGCCGGCGCCGCCGAGCTGGCCGACGACGGCCCGGAGCCCCTGCTCGACCGCTACGACCTGAGCAACCGGCTCCTGACGATCTGCGACGAACGGGGGCTGGCCAGCCGCAGCCTGGGCGACGTGATCGCCGAGGGCGGCTCGCTCGTCCTGCGCCCGCACTTCAACCTGCGCCCCCGCCTGCCGCACCTGTAGGTCAGCGCGCGCCGTCACCGCGATCTGCCGAGCCGTCATCATCGCCCTCGGCGCCGTTGCGCGTGCCGTGACGCGCCGGCACCGAACGCCCCGACGGCGTCTCGTGCACGGCCGGGCTCGAGGCGTCGACGTACTGGCCGGTCTCGTAGTCGTAGTCGACGGGTCGCCCCGCCTCGTCGCGCCGCTGGTACCAGTCGGTGACCGCGGCGTCGTGGGAGTCGAAACCGGCACCGGCGCCACGGCCGTCGGGGGCCGGCGCGACCTCGATCGCGAAGTCGTCGCCGTAGCGGCGCACCCCGGCGCGCACCGACTCGTGCAGCGCCGTCTCCCCGTACCGCTGCCGAATGACCAGCGGATCGGTGCGCAGATCCTTGGCGAACGCGAACATCATGACGATCATCGCGACCGCGAACGGCAGCGCCGAGATGATGACAAGGTTCTGCATGCCCTCCAGCGCCGTGATGCCGCCGATGAGCAGCATGACGACGGCGATCGAGCTGAGCATGAGGGCCAGCGAGATGACCACGGGCGCCGACGGTGCGCCCCGACCCCGCTGGGCGAGGCTGCCCATGACCACGGAGGCCGAGTCGGCACTGGTCACGAAGAAGACCGTGAGCATGAACAGCACGAGCAGCGACGTGACCTGCGGGGCCGGCAGCGCCTCGAGCAGCACGAAGAGCGCGTCCTGAGCGTTGGGGGCGGACGCGACGTCGGCCCGACCCGTCTCCTGGAAGTACATCGTCGTGCCGCCGTAGACGCTGAACGAGGCCAGGCACACCAGCGACGGCACGAGGATGACGACCGTGACGAACTCCCGCAGGGTGCGTCCGCGGGAGATCTTCGCGATGAAGATGCCGACGAACGGCGACCACGAGACCCACCACGCCCAGTAGAAGATCGTCCAGGCGTTGGTGAACGCGGCGGCGTCGTCGCCGTAGCTGGCCGAGTAGGCGATCATCGCGAAGGTGTCGCGTAGGTAGCCGAACATCACCGACGGCACGAAGTTGACGAGGAAGAGCAGCGGTCCGGCGACGAACACGAAGATCGCCATGCCGATCGCGAACACCATGTTGATGTTCGAGAGCCAGCGGATGCCGCGGGCCACGCCACTGACCGCGGACGCGATGAACACGATGGTGAGAAAGACGACGATGCCGACGAGCACGAGCCGGTTCGCGATGTCCACGCCGGTGGCCAGTTGCAGGCCGCGCCCGATCTGCAGGGCGCCGATGCCGAGGGCCGCGGCGGTGCCGAAGAGCGTGGCGATGATCGCGCAGATGTCGATGATCCGGCCGACCACGCCTTGCGTGCCCTGCGCGCCGCCGAGGAGCGGGGCGAAGACCGAACTCATCAGGATCGTGCGGCCGCGTCGGTAACCGCCGTAGGCGACGGCCGCACCGACGAGGCCGTACATCGCCCAGGCCTGCGGGCCCCAGTGGAAGACGGTCTGGATGAGGGCCCGGTGCATCGCTTCCCGGGTCTGCGGGTCGACGGTGCCCGGCGGCGGTTCGAGGTAGTACTGCAGCGGCTCGTAGGGGCCCCAGAACAGCAGACCGATGCCCATGCCCGCTGCGAACAGCATCGATACCCACGAGAACCGGGTGAACTCCGGCTCCTCGCCGTCGAGGCCGAGCGGGATGCGCCCGTAGCGACTGAACCCGATGGCGAGCATGAAGAACAGGACGACGGCGGCCAGGGCGTTGAACAACCAGCCGAAGTGGGTCGTCACCCACTCGAGAGCGACGGCGGAGGCGGCGCTCACCCCGTCGGTGTCGAGCACTCCCCAGACGAAGAACGCCAGGATCGTCGTGGCGACGACACCGAAGACGACCTTGTCGGTGCGGTAGTTCTTGCGCTGGTCGTCGATGGAGACCCCGGGGATGAGCGCGGGGTGCACACCGTGCGGATAGTTGCCCGCCTGGCCCGCCTGCTGCAGCAGGCTACGGGCGCGCTCTCGGCGGGTCGGCGGATCGGGCTGGGGTGGGTGCGAACTCACCCGCCGCAAGCTAACGGCCCGGCGGGACGGCGGCCATTCGACGGGTCGACGCCCCAGGGCATTGCGTCCGGTATTCGAGACTGTCCGCGCCGGACCCGGTCGGCGGCATCTGTGCGCGCCGCATGCGCACAATGGAGGCGTGGACTTCCTGGCCGGGCGACTCCTCGTGGCGACCCCACGCACCGGCGGCGACATCTTTCGCCGCAGCGTCGTGCTGCTGCTGCACCACGACGAGGAGGGCGCGCACGGTCTCGTGCTCAACAAGCCGATCGGCGCGCCGGTCGGGCGGGTGCTGCCGGCGTGGCACGAGCACGTCAGCGAACCGGCTCAGCTCTTCCAGGGCGGACCGGTCGGGCTCGACACCGCGCTCGGTCTCGTGACCGTGCCCGGAGGCAGCCACGAGACCGACAGCGAGCCCCTGGGGATTCGCTTGCTCTTCGGCTCCGTCGGTGTCGTCGATCTCGACGTGCCGCCGGAGGTCGTCATGTCCGCCGTGGCCGGCATGCGCGTGTTCGCCGGCTATTCGGGGTGGAGCGGCGGGCAGTTGGAGAACGAGATCGACGACGACGGGTGGTACGTCGTCGACCCCGAGGTCCACGACGTGTTCACCGAGAAGCCCGACGACCTGTGGCGCGAGGTGCTCCGCCGCCAGCCGGGCCGCCTCGCGTGGGTCGCGACCTACCCCGACGACCCCACCCAGAACTGACCCGCCACTTCCCTGGTCGGCCACACAGGCTCCTGTGGAGTGACCACTCACGAGTGGATACGTTCGTCTGCCCGCGCAACCTCGCAGGTCAGCCGCTCGCGCCCGGAGTCTGACACGCCGATTGTCCACTCGACGCGCGTCGAGTGGACAATCGGGAGGCGGCAGCGGCCGAGGCGCAGCGATCAGCCGCGCTGCGGCCCCGGCCGGCGGTCGCGGCGCGGGCCGGAGCCACCGGGCCGCCGGGGCCCGTACCCGGGCCGACGAACCCGCCGCGGCGGCTCGAGGAGACGGCGCAGCCGCTCCTCCGGGATCGGCACGCCGCTGGGCCGCTGGGCCCCGGTCGCCGCGAGGATCGTGTCGTCGCCCACGCGCACGCGCACCGGCTCGATGCCGAGGCCGGCCTCGGTGGCGATGCGCTGCATGAGCTTGCGCTGGTGCGGCAGGGCCAGCGTGACGACCGTGCCCTCCTCACCGGCGCGGGCGGTGCGCCCGGCGCGGTGCAGGTAGTCCTTGTGGTCGGCCGGCGGGTCGACCTGCAGCACGACCGACACGTCGTCGACGTGGATGCCGCGGGCGGCGACGTCGGTGGCGACGAGCACGGGGATCTCCCCCGACTTGAAGGCCGCCAGCACCCGGTTGCGGGCGCCCTGGTTGAGGCCGCCGTGCAGCGCGGCCGCGAAGACGCCCTGCTCCCGCAGCTGCAGCGCGACCCGGTCGGCGCCGAGCTTGGTCCGCACGAAGACGACCGTGCGCCCGGTGCGGTTGGCGACGTCGGCGGTGATGAGCTTCTTGTGCTGCGGCTCGACGAGCAGGATGTGGTGCGCCATCGTCGTCACCGCGGCCTGCGCCTCATCGGTCGAGTGGGTCACCGGATCGACGAGGTAGCGCTCGACGAGCCCGTCGATGCCCTTGTCGAGGGTCGCGGAGAACAGCAGCCGCTGGCCACCGGCCGGCACCTGGTCGAGCAGCTCGGTGATCGCCTCCAGAAAGCCCATGTCGGCCATGTGGTCGGCCTCGTCCAGGACGACGATTTCGACACCGCCGAGGTCGGCGGCACCCCGCTCGACGAGGTCGGACAACCGGCCCGGGGTGGCGATGAGCACGTCGACGCCCCGCTCGAGGGCCTCGAACTGCGGCGGGTACGGCATGCCACCCGCGACCAGCTTGTGTCGCAGACCCAGCACATGCACGAGCGGCTGCAGCGCGTCGCTGATCTGCATCGCGAGTTCACGGGTGGGGCTGAGGATCACGGCGCGGGGGCGCTTCGCTTCGGCGCGTCCGCCCTCCGCGAGCCGGGTCAGCAGCGGCAGCCCGAACGCCAGCGTCTTGCCGGAGCCGGTGCGGCCGCGCCCGAGCACGTCGCGCCCGGCGAGGGCGTCCGGGATCGTCGCGGTCTGGATCGGGAAGGGCTCGACGATGCCGTCGCGGGCCAGCCGCCGCACGAGACCGTCGGGCACGCCGAGCGCGGCGAACGCGTTGTCGGCGTTCACCTCGACCGGCTCGACGACCGGGCGCTCCTGCTGCCGCAGCCGGGAGCCGGTGTGGTCGGGGCGACGCTCGCCGTGACCGCCGTCGTGGCGCTCCTCGCGCGGGCCGCGGAACCGGTCGCGCCGGTCGACGCCGCCGCGCTCGAACTCGCGCCCCTCGACGCCTCGGTGCTCGCTGCGGGAGGCGAACTCTCGACGGTCCGCGCGCTCTCGACCGTCGCGGCCGTCGGAGCGGTCCCGGTAGCCACGGTTGTCCGGGTTGTCCCGGTTGTCCCGGCTGTCACGGTTGTCCCGGCTGTCCCGGCTGTCCCGGCTGTCCCGGTAGCCGCGGTAACCACGCTCGTCGCGACCACGCTGCCGGTCGTGCCGGCCGCGGCGGTCGTCGCGGTTCCAGCCTCGGTTGTCGCCAGCACGCTCGCGTCGATCGTCCCGGCCGTAACGCTCAGGGCGTTCCCCGCGCTCGGCGTCGTCGCGACGCTCGAACCGGTCTGCGCCCTGGTAGCGCTCGAACCGGTCGCGCCCCTGGCGGCCGTATCGCTCGGACCGATCCGAGCGTCCGTACCGCTCGCCACGCCCGTACTGCTCGGTGCGCCCGTCGCGCTGCGGGCCGCGGTGGTCGTCGCGCCGGTATCCCCCGCGCTCGGCCCGCTCGCCCCTCTCGTCGCGGCGGTACCGGTCATCGCGACCGAACCGCTCGTGTCGCTCGTCCCGGCCGTA
>JBDIAM010000095.1:0-11156 GCA_039812445.1 Piscicoccus intestinalis
GGCTGGTGCCCCTCGTCCTCGATGACCTGGGAGACCGTCGCGTCGGTGCCGGCGAACTCCCCGTCTCCGGACTGGCGGCCCAGCAGGAACGAGACAGCGACGACCGCGACGAGCGCGACGACGAGCAGCACGTCGATCCACCAGCGGCGCTTCATCGCACGTCACCGCCTGTCGTCGACTCGGCGGCAGCGGCGGCCGGGCGCGGCGCGCCGGGCACCGGCAGCCCGAGACGGGCCAACTCCGGGGCGGCCACGCCGGTGAGCAGGCGCCATACGAGCACCCCGAGGATGCCCTCGGCGATCGCCAGCGGAATCTGGGTGACGGCGAAGATCGACAGGAACTTCGTGGCCGCGCCGGCGAAGCCGCCGACCGGGTCGGGGTGCGCGAGCGCCAGCTGTAGAGAGGTCGTCACGTACGTCGACAGGTCGGCCAGCATCATCGCCGCGAAGATCGCAACGAGCGGCGTGCGGCGCAGCAGCGTCCAGGCCGCGAAGCCCACCCACGGGCCGACGATGCCCATGCTGAACACGTTGGCGCCCAGCGTCGTCAACCCGCCGTGCGCCAGCAGCAGCGCCTGGAACAACAGCACGATCGTGCACAAGAAGGCCATGACCGGTGGTCTGAACAGCACCGCCCCCAGGCCCGTGCCCGTCGGGTGGCTGGAACTGCCGGAGACCGACGGCAGCTTGATCGCCGACAGCACGAACGTGAACGCCCCCGCGGCGCCGAGCAGCAGCCGCGACTGCGGATCCTCGCGCACGAGCTTGACGACGCGACGGGCCCCGTGGACGACGAACGGTGCGGCGGCGACGGTCCACGCCGCGGCGTGCAGCGGCGGGAGGAAACCTTCGGCGATGTGCATGCGACCTCCTTGGGGATCACGCGTCCCCGACTGGTGCGAGATGCCCGTGACGCGGGTCTGACTCGGCCCTGACGGGCCTCACAGTGGCGCGACCGCCCCGGACTCTCACCGGGTTCCGCCGCCGCGGGCAGTAATGACGAGCAGGAGTATCGCACGCTGACCCCGGCGGTGTCTGCTAGAACCGGACTGCGCCCGTTCCCGCAGTCAGGAGGCCGTGTCATGACCAGCACCCGCCATCACCTCATCGGTCTCCTGCTCGGCGCGGAGAACGACTGGCCGCGGGCGTTCGAGGCGATCCTCGGCCTCGTCGGGCCGCTGACCCTCGACGGCGCCCGCCACGAGATCACCAGCGAGCGGCTCAAGATCCGCCCGTTCGACCTGCGCGACCCGGTGCGCCCCGGCCTGGTCATCGACCGGCTCGCATACTGGTACTACCACCCGCGGGAGTGGTTGAAGAAGGCCGCGCTGATGAACGACACGTACCTGCTCAACAGCCCGTTCACCTTCCAGTCGATGGAGAAGCACAGCGCGTACTGCGCGATGCTGCGGCTCGGGCTCAAGGTGCCGCGCACGATCCTCGTGCCGTACAAGAACCCGGTCGACAACGTGCGCTGGGCCTACACCTCCAGCCACTACAACCTGCCGTTCGACCTCGACGCGATCGCCGACGAGCTGGGCTACCCGATGTACATGAAGCCGTTCGACGGCGGCGGCTGGCGCGGGGTCTCCCGCATCAACACCAACGACGACCTGCACAGCGCGTACGACTCCTCCGGCCAGATGCTCATGCACCTGCAGGCCACCGTCGACTACGACGTGTTCGCGCGGGCCCTGTCGATCGGCCCGGAGACGATGGTCATGGAGTACCGGCCGGACCGGCCGATGCACGACCGGTACGCGGTCTCCCACAACTTCCTGTCGGCCAAGGCCGGGCACGAGTGCTACGCGATCAACCGGATCGTCAACGCGTTCTTCGCGTGGGAGTTCAACTCCGCAGAGATGCTCGTCGCCGGCGACGAGGTGTACCCCATCGACTACGCCAACGCCTGCCCCGACGTCGCGATCACGAGCTTGCACTACTACTTCCCGTGGGCCATGACGGCGCTGGTGCGCTGGTCGGCGTACTGCGTCGCCAACGACCGCAAGGGCCAGATCGACCTGCGCACGAAGAAGTACTTCGCGATCGCCGACGACCCGGACCGCTCCTACGAGAACAAGATCGAGGCCTACCTCGCGCTCGCCGACGCCCACTTCGAGAACGACCGCTACTGGGAGTGGTGCGACAAGCACCTGGCGCACCTGCCGGAGGCGGTGCACGACTGGTTCGCCGGCCCCGACTTCGACCGGATCCTGCGCGAGACGGTCCGGGCGACCTTCCCGCCGCACGAGCACGAGCAGTTCATCGCGCACTACCGCGGCCTCATCGCCGCGTGGGTCAAGGACAACGCGGTGCCGGCGTCGTGAGCGACCTCACGCAGGTGCGAGCCGAACTGGCTCCGACCGGGGTGCTGCGCGCCCACATCAACCTCGGCAACCCCGTGCTCACCCACGGCACGCCCGACGACCCCGGCGGCGTCACCGTCGACCTCGCCACCGAGGCGGCGGCCCGCCTCGGCGTGCCGGTCGAGTTCACCTGCGTGCAGGCGGCGCGGCACTCGTTCGAGGCGCTCGTGGAGCACCGGGCCGACATCGCGTTCCTCGCGGTCGAGCCGGCCCGGGCGGAGCAGGTCGCGTTCACCGCGCCGTACGTGCTCATCGAGGGGGTGTACGTCGTGGCGACCGACTCCCCCATCCGCTCCGTCGCCGACGCCGACCGCGAGGGGGTACGCATCGGGGTCAAGGAGGGCTCGGCGTACGACCTGTTCCTCACCCGCACACTGCAGCTGGCGCAGCTCGTGCGGGGCGCCGAGGGCGTCGACGTCTACCTCGAGCAGGGCCTGGAGGCCGGAGCCGGGGTGCGCCAGCCCGCGACCCGGTGGGTCGACGCGCACCCGGGCCACCGCGTCGTGCCGGAGCGCTTTCAGGAGATCGCGCAGGCCGTGGCCACCCGCCCGGACCTGTCGGAGCCGACGCTGGCGTGGGTGCGCGACCTCGTCGAGGAGCTCAAGGCGAGCGGGTTCGTCGCCGACTCCCTGGCCCGCGCGGGGCAGGCCGACGCGACGGTGGCGCCGCCCGGCTGAGACGTTCCTAAACCGTGCGCACCTGCGTGTGCCTCGTCCGACGGCGAGGCACCCCCCACTGCCCACGGGGACCTCGGATTGCAGAAAGATGGGGCCATGGCCATCCCCGAGAACGCGCGCGCCGCTGCCGCCGCCATCCTGAGCCCCCTGCCCCAGGACACCCAAGAGATCTTCCTGCTGCGCCTGGAGCGGTGGTGGCCCGACGTCATCAGCGGCCTCACCGACCTCTACACGACCGAGCAGGTCGAGCAGACGGCGATCCGCCTCGTCGAGATGGCCGCGCGCGCCTATGTCGAGCGCGACCCCGAGCTGCGCACCCTCGACCTGCGCCGGCAACTGCGCCAGGACTGGCTGCAGCTGCCGAGCATGGTCGGCTACGCGGGCTACACCGAGCGCTTCGCCGGCGACCTGCCCGGCATCGCGAACCGGCTCGACTACCTCGGTGAGCTCGGCGTCTCCTACCTGCACCTCATGCCGCTGCTGACTCCCCGCGAGGGAGACAGCGACGGCGGCTACGCGGTGGCCGACTACCGCACGGTGCGCCCCGACCTCGGCACGATGGCCGACCTGAGCGCCCTGACGAAGACCCTGCGGGAGCGCGGGATCAGCCTCGTCATGGACCTCGTGCTCAACCACGTGGCCGCCGAGCACGAGTGGGCCCGGCGGGCCCGCGCCGGCGAGCAGCACTACCGCGACTACTTCTACATCTACCCCGACCGCACGATGCCCGACGCCTACGAGCGCACGCTGCCGGAGATCTTCCCCGACTTCGCGCCCGGCTCGTTCACGTGGAACGACGACCTGAACGGCTGGGTGTGGACGACGTTCAACGAGTGGCAGTGGGACGTCAACTGGTCGAACCCCAACGTGCTCGTCGAGTACGCCGACATCATCCTGTTCCTCGCCAACCACGGCGTCGAGGTGCTGCGGCTCGACGCGATCGCGTTCATGTGGAAGCGGATGGGCACGATCTGCCAGGGCCAGCCCGAGGTGCACTCGATCACCGAGGTGCTGCGCGCGCTGACCCGACTGGCCTGCCCGACGGTGGCCTTCAAGGCCGAGGCGATCGTCGCGCCGAGCGAGCTCGTGCAGTACCTGGGCAGCTCCCGGTTCACCGGCAAGGTCAGCGACCTCGCCTACCACAACAGCCTCATGGTGCAGATCTGGTCGATGCTCGCCACCAAGGAGGTCGGGCTCGCCTCGCACGCGCTGGCGAACCTGCCGGTGGCGCCCTCGACGTCGACGTGGATCACCTACCACCGCTGCCACGACGACATCGGCTGGGCGATCTCCGACGAAGACGCGGCGGCCGTCGGCCTCAACGGTTTCGACCACCGGTTCTTCCTGTCCGACTGGTACTCCGGAGTGTTCGCCGGCTCCCCGGCGCAGGGCCTGGTGTTCCAGGAGAACCCGGCCACCCGCGACCGGCGGATCAGCGGCACCGCCGCGAGCCTGCTCGGTATCTCGCCGGGAGACAGCGCGGCCGACGTCGAGGGGCCGCTCGCGCAGCTGCGGCTGGCGCACGCGCTGATCATGGGCTGGGGCGGGCTGCCGGTCATCTGGTCCGGCGACGAGCTAGCGATGACGAACGACCCGGACTGGGCGCAGACCCCCGGCCACGAAGAGGACAACCGGTGGGCGCACCGGCCCGCCCTCGACGAGGCCCGGGTGGCGCAGCGCAAGGACCCGACGACGGTGGCCGGCAAGGCGTTCAGCGACCTGCAGCACATCATCGCGACCCGCAAGCGGCTGGCGCACCTGCACGCGAGCGTGCCCGTGCACATCGGCGAGGTCGACGACCCGGGCGTGCTCGTCACCGTGCGTGAGCACCCGCTCGGCACGTTCGTCGGGTTGTACAACGTGACGCCGGAGTGGCGCAGCTGGCCGTGGTGGCGCCTGCACCAGCACGGTCTCGCCCACGCCATCGAGCAGCTCTCCGGGGAGCCCGTGCACCGCGGCGGCGACGGCCACGTGTGGATCCCGCCCTACGGCGTCTACTGGCTCACCAACCGCTGACCCCACGCCCCCGCCCCAACGCCCCCGGCTCACGTCCCTGCCCCAACGCCCCCGCCCCAACGCCCCCAACCCAACGTCCCTGAAAACTGCGTGTCGCGGTCGGAACTGCTGTTCGTGTCGCAGTTCTCACCGCGACACGCAGTTTTCACGGTCGTTCTGGTCGGGCGCGCACGTTTCGCGGTCGGGCGCGCTAGGTTGCGGGCGGCCGCGGTCGCTGCCGGTCGCGGTCGGTCAGGGTCGTTCCGGCGGGAGGAGTTCGACGGTGCCGCGGGCGCCGTCGACGCGCACTCGGTCTCCGGTGCGCAGACGGGCCGTGGCGTCGCCGCAGCCGACGACGGCGGGCACCCCGAGTTCGCGGGCGACGATCGCGGCGTGGCTCAGCGGCGCGCCGAGGTCGGTGACGATCGCGGCGGCTCGCGGGAACACCGGCGTCCAGCCGATGTTCGTCAGCTGGGTGACCAGCACCTCCCCGGGCAGCAGCCGCGCCTGGTCGTCGAGCCGGTCGAGGCGGCGCACCACGCCCTCGACGACCCCGAGCGCACCGGGCACGCCGGTGATGACCGCCGCCTCCGGCTGCGCAGTAGGCTGCGACTCCGGCGTGGGCTGCCCGTCGACTCCGAGACCGGGAGCCACAAAGACATCTGTGCGACGAGCCGGGTCGGCGGCCCAGGCGAACGGGTCGATCGGGCCGACGATGAACCCGGGCAGCGGAGGCAGCGTGCGGGAGCGTTCGTACGCCGCGCGCCGGGCGCCGAGATCGACGCGCGGCTCGGTGCCGCCGAGGGCGGCGAACAGCTCGTCCGCGGTCAGCAGGAAGACGTCGTCGCCGAGGCCGAGCAGGTCCCCGGCGCGTAGGGCGAAGGCGCGTTCGACGCCGGTCCAGCGCACCGCCTCCGAGCGGACGGCCTCGCGGGTGGCCGCCGCCCGGGCCCGTCGCCGCAGCCGCCGCAGCACCCCCCGCGCCGCGCGGGGATGGTCGCGGCAGAGCCGGGCCAGCGCCTCGTCGTACGCCCGCTGCCGGTCGGCCGCAGGCTCGCCCACCGAGCTCGCCGGCGCGCTGCTCAGCGCCTCGTCGAGCCAGCCCGGATCCTCGCTGGGGCGCGGCCACGCGAGCTCGACCTCGTTGTAACCGCGGTGCCCGAACCGCTCGAGGTACTCCGCGCGGGTCATCCGCCCGGCCTGCACCTCCGCCAGGCCGAGCGCCGGCCCCAGGCTCGCCAGCCCGCCACCGGCCAACGCGCCGAGATTGCCGGTGAGCGCCGCGGCGTCGTCCGGCCCGACGAGCGCGGACAGCTCGGTCTCCACGTCAGCCTGGTCCTGCCCGGTGGCGGCGATGACCGCCCAGAAGGCGCGCAGCGATCCGGGCCGCAGCTCGGTCTCCCACTCGGTGAGCAGCTGCGCGGGCGTGGCGCAGGCCGTGATGCGTTCGCGGGCGCGGCGGCAGCGGTCGGGGTTGGTCGCGAGGAACGCGGGGATGTCCCGCTTGTGCCGGGTCAGTGTGACAACGGCGCCCAGGAGGCGGGTGCCCTCGGCCTTCCAGTCGGCTGTGCTCACCGGCAGGGTCGGGATGGGAATGCCGTTCGGGAGGCGCCCCCACACCGGCTCCAGCGTCGCGTACGCCGCGCGCGGGTCGGCGGCGACCTTCGGCCCCCGGGCGCTGATCTGCACAGAGAGGTTTGCGTACGGACGGCCTCCGATGTACCCGGCCATCTCGCGCCCCTTGACCTTGATCGAGGGGCCGCCGTGGTCCTGCAGGTAGGTCTTCAGCGAGATCGTCAGCGGGGTCTGCGGCTCGGGGTTGGCCTCGGTGAGGTTCGTCGCCGACCACAGGCAGGCCCCGGCGAGCGAGTCGTTGCGCTCGGCGGTGCGCGGATTCCGGCCGGTCATCGTCGTCACCGGCCGCGACTGCAGGATCCAGACGCGCGTGCCGATCGCGGCCCACTCGATGTCCTGCACCGCGCCGTCGAAGGTGTTCTCGACAGCGTGCGCCTCCGCGTGCAGCCGCTGCGCAGCGGGCCGCAGCCCGTCGGGCCCCCGGTAGCGCCCGTCGGGCCGGTCGAACGTGAACTCCTGAGCGCTGACATCTCCGGCCACGAGCGATTCCCCCACGCCCGCAACCACATTGCCGACCATCGTGCGAAGGCCACCCGTCAGGGGGTTCGCGGTGAACAGCACCCCGGCGTACTCGGCTTCGATCATCCGCTGCACGACGACCGCCGCCTCTGGGGCCTGATGTGCGCGCCTGTCGGGCTCTCCGGAACCCGTCGGGCCGGCCGGGTTGGTCGCGCCGGTCGGGCCGGCGGGACAGCTCACGACGGACGCGTCGCCGCTCGACTCACCGACCGCCGCGGCGTAGGCGCCGACCCGCGCCGCGTGCCGCGACCGGTGCACCCGCACGACGGCGGCGGCCACCTCGTCGGCCGGCACGCGCAACTCTGTCTCGAAGGCCCCGGCGTAGGAGGCGGCGGCCGAGTCCTCCACGAGACCCGAAGACCGCACCGCGAACGTCGCGGCCGCGTGCCGCCGCGTCAGCTTCCTCAGTTCAGCATCGACCTCGCGGCCGGCCTCCTCGCTGAGCGCATCACCGGAGGCACCACCGAAGGCCCGGGCGAGCACGACGAACCCGTCGGGCACCGGATGGCCGGCCTGCCGCAGCCGGGCCAGCGAGCGCCCCTTGCCGCCCGCCTGCTCCGCCTCCTGCGGAGGCAGTGTCAGCAGCGGGTAGACCGCCCGCCCCGGCCGGGCGAACGAGACGCGGCGCAGCCACCGCGCCAGTGCGTACCCGAGACCGGTGCCGACGAACCAGCCGAGCGTCCCGACGAGGAGGGCGGCCGGGACGAGCACCGGCCACGGCCACCCGGCGTGCAGGACGAACGGCACCGCGACAATCGGCGCGAACACCTGCGCCAACACCGA
Source organism: Piscicoccus intestinalis (assembly GCA_039812445.1). Taxonomy (GTDB): domain Bacteria; phylum Actinomycetota; class Actinomycetes; order Actinomycetales; family Dermatophilaceae; genus Kineosphaera; species Kineosphaera intestinalis_A. The sequence goes on from JBDIAM010000095.1 coordinate 7,975, forward strand.
CGGCAGCAGGCGCCGGCCCCGCTCGGTCACGGTTCTCGCCGACGCTTCGGCGTCGCGGCCTCCGAGGGATCCGAGGGGCGCGAGGCATCCGAGGCGCCCGCAGCCCCCGAAGCACCGGAGCCGCCCCGCGGGCCGCCGTCGGCGAGCAGCGCCTCGAGCCCGGGCGACTGCGCGATGACCACGTCGGCCTTGCCGAGCGCCACGCCGAACCGCAGATCGCCGAAGACGAGCAGCTTGTCGCCGACCTCGATGCCGAGGTCGCGGCGCGCCTCGGCCGGAATGACGACCTGCCCCCGCTCGCTGACCGTCACCGCCCCGTAGAACCGGCGGTTCGGGTCGTTCGGGTGCCGGTGCTCCATGACTCCACCATCTCCATCGCGCACACGATTCGTCTTACTTACAAGACAAGTCTTGCACGGTCGACAGGCGCGCTCGACGGGAATCCCGGATCACGCGGGCACACACGGGAGCCCGAGACGACGCAGCGCCCCCTCGCAGCGCCACGGGGGGCTTCGATCCGCCCCGGGCGGCGACTGCCGCGTCACCGGGAGGCGGCGCGCGCGCTCACCGCCGCGACGCCCAGGTATCCAGGATGCTCAGGATGTCGATGAGTTCGTGCGCGACGGCGTCGGGCACGGCGTCGATCTCGACGAGCTGGTCGAGCGGAATGTCGCTGTGCGGCACGAGGATCGCGCGCATGCCGGCCTCGTGACCGCCGTGGATGTCCTCGAACGCGCGGTCGCCGACGTAGACGCACCGCGCCGCGGGCACCCCGACGCGCCGGGCCGCCTCCGCGAAGATCTGCGGGTGCGGTTTGGTGTGCGCGATCTCGCTGGAGTACACGTCACCGTCGATGAACCCGAGTACGCCGTCGCGCTCGAAGACCCCGCGGTGATACTCCCGGCTCCACAGCGTGTTCGACAGCACCCCGATCCGCAGCCCGCGCGAGCGCAGCCCCTCGAACAGCGGCCGCACCTGCGGGTGCGTGATCGTGTGCGGCACCCAGAACTCCCGGTACGCGGCGAGCCCCGCGGCCACGCGCGGGGAGACGGGGTCGAGCCCGACCGCCGCCAGCACCTCCGGGAGCGCGCCACTGCGGTGCCCCTCCCCGCGGGCCCGCGCCCACAGGTGCGCCTCGGCCTCCAGGAGCCGGGTCGCGAGCCCGGGCCGCGCCTCCTGCGGCGCGCCGGACCCGGCCGCGAACGCCTCCCACTGCGCGAGGTGGTCGATCGTGTGCCACGGAGTCAGCGTGCCGCCCCAGTCGAAGATCACCGCCTCCACCGGGGACGACCCTCCCGCCGAGCCGCCCGCATCGCCCGCAGGTCCGGCCGCACTCACGCGCCGCGCACCTCGCGGGCGACCTCCTCGACCGCGTCGGCCACCGGCACGTTGCGGCGCTCGCCGCTGCGGCGGTCCTTGATCTCGACGACCCCGTCGGCCAGGCCGCGGCCGACGACGACGATCGTGGGCACCCCGATGATCTCGGCGTCCTTGAACTTCACGCCGGGGCTCACCTTGGGCCGGTCGTCGTAGAGCACGTCGAGCCCGGCGGCGGTCAGCTCGTCGGCGAGCCGGCCCGCCTCCTCGAAGACCGAGGCGTCCTTGCCGGTGGCCATGACGTGCACGTCGTAGGGCGCGACCTCCCGCGGCCACACCAGCCCCGCCTCGTCGTGGTTCTCCTCGGCGATCGCGGCGACCGCCCGAGACACGCCGATGCCGTAGGAGCCCATCGTCACCGTGACGAGCTTGCCGTGCTCGTCGAGCACCTGCAGCCCCAGGGCCTGCGCGTATTTGCGCCCGAGCTGGAAGATGTGGCCCATCTCGATGCCGCGGGCCGTACGCAGGGGCCCCGCACCGTCGGGGCTCGGGTCGCCGTCGCGCACCTCGGCGGCGTGGATGATGCCGTCGGCCTCGAAGTCGCGCCCGTACACGAGATAGGCGACGTGCACACCGGGCTTGTTCGCGCCGGTCACCCACGCGGAGCCGCGGGCGATCGTCGGGTCGAGCAGAAACCGCAGCCGCCGCGCGTCGTCGTCGGCCAGGCCCGGGTTGGGGCCCATGACCGCGGGCCCGATGTAGCCCTTGACGAGCATCGAGTGCGCCTCGAAGTCGGTCTCGGTGAAGTCCTCGACGACGGCCGGCGACACCTGCGCCTCGAGGCGCTTGAGGTCGACCTGCCGGTCGCCGGGCAGGCCGACGATGAGCGGCTCGCGGGTGCCGTCGGGCTGGCGCAGCATGACGACGACGTTCTTCAGCGTGTCGGCCGCCGTCCACGCCCGGCCGTCCTCGCGCGGGTGGGCGGAGTTCATGATGTCGACGAGCGTCTCGATCGTCGGGGTGTTCGGCGTGTCCAGCTCGACGGCCTGCGGCGTCGCCGCGACGACGTCGTCGGGCACGTCGGGGGCCTGCGGCACCTGCACCGCCTCCACGTTGGCGGCGTACCCGCTGGCGTCGCACGTGACGAACGTGTCTTCGCCGTTCGGGGAGATCGCGAGGAACTCCTCGGAGGCCGAACCACCCATCGCCCCCGACGTCGCCTGCACGATGACGTAGTCGAACCCGAGCCGGTCGAAGATCTTGATGTACGCCGCGCGGTGCCGCTGGTAGGACGCCTCGAGCCCGGCGTCGTCGACGTCGAAGGAGTACGAGTCCTTCATGATGAACTCGCGCCCGCGCAGCAGCCCGGCCCGCGGCCGCGCCTCGTCGCGGTACTTGATCTGCATCTGGTAGAGCGCCAGCGGCAGGTCTTTGTACGAGGAGTACATGTCCTTGACGACGAGCGTGAACATCTCCTCGTGCGTGGGGCCCAGCAGCATGTCGTTGCCGCGCCGGTCCTGGAGGCGGAACAGGTTGTCGCCGTAGTCGGTCCAGCGCCCCGAGGCCTCGTAGGGCTCGCGCGGCAGCAGCGCGGGGAAGCGCACCTCCTGGGCGCCCATCGCGTCCATCTCCTCGCGGACGATGGTCTCGACCTTGGTGAGCACCCGCAGCCCCAGCGGCAGCCACGAGTAGATGCCGGGGGCGGCGCGGCGCACGTAGCCGGCGCGCACGAGCAGCTTGTGGCCGGGCAGCTCCGCGTCGGCCGGGTCCTCTCGCAAGGTGCGCAGGAACAGGGCGGACATGCGGGTGACGGACACGTGTGCTCCTCGTCGGTCGCGGGCGATTCGCCAGCCAGAGTATCGGCC
>JBDIAM010000096.1:0-11055 GCA_039812445.1 Piscicoccus intestinalis
GGAGCAGCGGCCCGACGACCTCGGCCGCACGCAGCTGGAGGCCTTCATCGTGGGTGCCGCCGAGCGCTGAGCGAGCGCCCCGGCGTAACGGCCCGTCTGGCTCGGCCCGTCTGGCTCGGCGCGGCTGCCAGAGTGGATGGTGCGGGACGGGCCTCGGGTCCGCCCGATCCGGCGATCGTTCGAGGAGGCACGCGATGTGGGCGTTCCGGCAGCCGGCCCCGCGCCGGTACGAGATGGTGCAGGTCCCGGAGCCCGATCCGGCGGGCATGAGCGACGGTCAGGTCGTCGTCAGCTACCGGCTCGGGGCGCTGTGCGGCAGCGACAGCCCCAAGTTCCTCGGGCGGGATGCGGTCGGCGAGCCGATGTTCGGGCGGGTCGGCACGTCGATGCACGAGCTCGTCGGGATCGTGCGGGAGTCGCGTGACCCGCAGCTGCCGGTGGGTTCCCGGGTCGTCGGGGCGGTGCGTGGACACGCCGGCCTGTTCGAGCACGTCGTCAACTCCGGCTCGAACATGGCGCTGGTGCCGGACGACCTCGACGACGCCGCGGCGATCACCGCCCAGCCACTGGCGACGGTGCTCAGCGCCCTCGACCAGGTGCCCGCCCGCCGGCCGGGCCGGGCCCTCGTGCTCGGCCTCGGACCCCAGGGGCTGTTGTTCACGCATCTGCTGCACGACCGCGGGTGGCACGTGACGGGGCTCGACCGGGTCGACCGCGCGGACGTGGCCGGCGTCTTCGGTCTCGACGAGGTCGTCGTCGGCGACGCGGCGCAGTGGGCGCGGTCGCGGCCGGCGACCACCGGCCTGACGCCGGGGGCGCCGGGCACCACGCCCGGCGAGCGGCCCGAGCCGGGCTACGACCTCGTCGTCGACGCCATCGGCCACGATCAGGAGGTGCTCGATGCCGCCGTCCGCGTGCTGGCGACGTTCGGGCACATCGTGGTCTACGGCCTGCCCGAGTCGCACGTCGTCTTCCCGATGTGGGCGTTCCTGCGCAAGAACGCCACGCTCTCGGCCGGCACCGCCCGCCGGTGGCGCCCTCATCTGACCGACGCCCTGGAGCATCTGCGCACGCATCCCGCGCTGTACGAGGTCGGGGTCACCCACCGCTTTCCCCTCGACCGCATCGAGGAGGCGTTCGAACTGCACCTTCGGCCCGCGACCGGGCGCCTGAAGGTGCTGCTCGACCCGCCCGCCGGAGCCTGAGCGCTGGTCGCGGCGCCGCGCGGGTGCCATTCTTCGGGGCATGCTCGCCACCTTGGGAATCACCGCCGAACAAGCCCTGGACGTCGTGCTCTCCGCCGTGGGGATGTACGCGGCGTTCCTGGTCATGGTGCGGCTGTTCGGGGCTCGCGTGCTGGCGCGCATGACCACCTTCGACCTCGTCGTCACGCTCATGCTGGGCGCCGTGGCGGGCCGCGTCATCCTCGGGAACACGCCGGTGCTGGCGGCCGGTGTCGTCGGCCTGGGCACCCTGCTCGTGCTGGAGGTCGTGGTCGGCCGGTTGCGAACGATCCGGCGCTTCGACGCGTGGCTGACGCCCGCGCCGATCCTCATCATCGCCGACGGCCAGCTGCTCGACGCGGGGCTGCGGCGCGCGCATCTGAGCCAGTCCGAGGTCGCGGCCGCCCTGCGCGAGCGCGGATTCCGGCACGTCGACGAGGTGGCCTACGGCATCTTCGAGTCGACCGGGGTCATCAGCCTGTTGCGCCCGGGTCGGGATGTCGACCCGGCGCTCCTCGTCGACGTGCACCGACCCGCCGGCGACATCCGGCCGTGGTACCGGCGAGGCGGAGACCGTGCTTCGTGAGCGGCCCGCGGACTCTCGTGTAGCCGCTGATATCACGTGAATGGCGTTCTGAGGGTGTCGTTATCCACGTGATGGATAGCTGGCATCGGTGACTGTCTCTTCCGCCCACACGTGCGGTGCGTTCACACTTCGTCGAAACCGTTCGTTTCCGGCATCGTCTCCGCACGCGCCGGCCAGTCGTGCGCGAGGAGTGCCGATGTCGTCATCCCCTGCCACCGAGCCCGATCTCGACTCTCAGGTGGCCACCGATCCCCGTACCGGCCGGCCGGCCGGCGCCCTGCAGGGCGGGATTCTGCTGGCGTGCGCGTGCATGGCCGTGCTCGCGGCCGTGCTCATGTCGCCCAACCTGCCGCGGATCCAGCAGGCGTTCGCCGACACCCCCGGGGTGTCCGCGCTGACGCCGATGGTCGTCACCGTTCCGGCGCTCATGGTCGGTCTCACGGCCCTGATCGCCGGCCGCGTCGTCGACCGCGTCGGCCGCAAGCGGCTCCTCGTCGGCTCGCTCGTGGTCTACGCGATCGCGGGCACGGCGCCGCTGTACCTGCCGACCCTGCCGCTCATCGTCGGCAGTCGGGTCATCGTCGGCCTCGCCGAGGCCGCGATCATGACGTGCTGCACGACGATGCTCGCCGACTACTTCCACGGCCGACAGCGCGAGCGCTACTTCGGCTACCAGGTGATGGCGACGACGATCGCGGCCACCGTGCTGTTCGGTCTCGGCGGGGCGCTCGGCGCCCAGCACTGGCGGGTGCCGTTCGTGCTGTACGCCGTGGCGCTCGTGCTCGCCGTGCTCGTCGCGGCCTTCCTGTGGCAGCCGGCGCACCAGGTCGAGTCGACCGACCACCTCGTGCCGATCCCGTGGCGCCGGATCATCGCCCCGGTGCTCGTCACCTTCCTCGGCGGCCTCGTGTTCTACGTGCTCATCGTGCAACTGTCGTACAAGCTCGACAGCCTCGGCCTGTCGAACCCGGCGACGATCGGCATGGTCAGCGCGATCGCCTCGCTCGGCACGGCCACCGGCGCGTTCGCGTTCACCCGGCTCGCCCCGCGCGGACCGGCGGTCACCGTGCCGCTGGCGTTCGTGCTCTCCGGGATCGGGCTCGTCGCCCTCGGCCTCTCGCAGGCGCTGCCGCTGGTCATCGGGTCCGCGGTGCTCACCGGGCTCGGCAACGGACTGCTGCTGCCCGCGCTGCTGACCTGGGCGCTGACGCCGCTGACCTACGAGCAGCGCGGTCGCGGCACCGGGCTGTGGACCTCCGCGAGCTTCCTCGGCAACTTCGCCAGCCCGATCGTCGTCATCGCCCTCGGCGCCGCGTTCGGCGGACTCGGGCCGGCCATCGCCGCCATCGGCGCCCTCTCCCTGGTCGTCGGCGTCGCGGTGCGGCTCGGGCGGCGCAGCTCGAGCGCCGGCGTCGCGATCGATGCCGCACAGGCGCCGGGCGTCACGCACTGACGCGTCACGACACCATGAGCCAGGCTCCGGAGAGCCCGGCGACGACGAGCACGACCTTCTCGAAGACGTCCTTGGAGATCCGGGAGATCAGCCACCGGCCGAGCACGGCGCCGAGCAGCACGGCCGGCACGAGGGCCAGGCACAGCAGCAGCCGCTGCGGGCGCACGAGCCCCAGGCCGATGCTGAACGGGAGCTTCGTGAGGTTCACGGCCGCGAAGAACCACGCGAGGGTGCCGACGAACCTCGTCACCTCGAGATCACGCCGCAGCAGGTAGAGCGTCATCACCGGCCCACCGGCGTTGGCGACCATCGTCGTGAAACCGGCCAACCAGCCGAAGCCCGCCGAGCCCAGCGCCGACGCGAGCGCGGACCGGGCGCCGCTGGGCTGCGCCACTGGCGCGGCCGGCTCCCTCGACCCGGTCGCCTCGCGAAGGCGACGGGCGTCGCGGCCGGCCAGCCACATGCGCCAGGCCTGCAGCAGCGACATGGCCACGACGATGCCGCCGATGACGGGCTTGAGCAGCGCCACCGGCGCGAAACCGAGGAAGACCGCGCCGACGACGACGCCGACGAGCACCGGCAGCATGAGCCGGCGGATCAGCGCCCAGTCGCCGTGCCGCCGGTACGTCCACACGGCGGTCGCGTCGCCGACCATGAGCAGCACGAGCATGACACCCGTCGACTCCCGCGTCGGCAGCACCGAGGCGAACAACACGATGGAGACCGTCGCTGCCCCACCGATCGCGGTCTTGGAGAAGCCGATGAGCACGGCCGCGAGGGCCAGCGCGACGTAACCGAGCGCGTCCACACCCATGTCATCCTCCCTTCTGCGGCTCCCGCCCGTGTTGCGGCCGCAGGCGAGCTTAGGTCACGCGAACGCGCGGAGCCGGTCGCGCACCCAGGCGCGACCGGCTCCGTCTGCGGCGTGGAACCTCAGAGGTAGTGCCGCTGGGCGGCCTTCTCCTCCTCGTACTCCTTACTCGCCAGTTGCGTGCTCTCCAGCTCGCTGACCTGGGAGACGGGCACGTCCCACCACGCGCTGCCGGGCGGGTTGGGGCCGTACAGGTCGGTCTCGATGTAGAGCACGACCGGGCCGTCCATCCCTTCGGCCCTGCGGTAGTTCTCGCGGAACTCGTCCATGCCGTGGCAGGTCAGCACCTGGGCGCCCCAGCTCGCGGCGTTCGCGGCGAGGTCGAACGGGATGTTCTCGCCGTCGAGGCGGCCGGTCTGCTCGTTGCGCATCCGGTACTTGGTGCCGAACCGCTGGCTGCCGCGCGACTCGCTCAGCGCCCCGATCGAGGCGAAGCCGTGGTTCTGCAGCAGCACGAAGATCACCTTGAGCCGCTCGGCGACGATCGTGGCGATCTCCATCGGCAGCATCTGGTACGTGCCGTCTCCGACGATCGCGACGACCTGCCCCTGCTCGCCCTTGGCCATCCGCACGCCCATGGCCGCCGGGATCTCGTAACCCATGCAGGAGTAGGCGTACTCCAGGTGGTACTGCTCCGGGGTGCTCGCCCGCCACAGGCACTGCAGGTCACCCGGCATGGAGCCGGCGGCGTTGATGACCACGTCGTCCTCGCCCATGAGTTCGTTGAGGGCGCCGAACACCTCGGTCTGCGCGGGCAGGGGGGTCTGGTCGCGGTGGTAGCACTCGTCGACGACCTTCTGCCATTCGGCGTCGAGGTCGACGGCGCGTTGCGCGTAGGACTCCTCGACGCGGAAGCCGTCGAGCCCGGCCTGCAGGGCGCTCAGCGCCTCCCCGGCGTCGGCCACGAGCATCGTCGCCGAGTGCTTGGCGGCATCGAACGGCACCACGTTGACGTTGACGAACCGCACGTCCGGGTTGGCGAAGATCGTGTGGCTCGCGGTCGTGAAGTCGCTGTAGCGGGTGCCGATCCCGATGACGACGTCGGCCTCGCGCGCCAGCGTGTTCGCGGCACTGTTTCCCGTGGAACCAACGCCGCCGACGGCGCAGCGGTGGTCCCAGTTGATCGCGCCCTTGCCGGCCTGGGTGTCGGCGACCGGAATGCCGGTCGCAGTCGCGAACTCGCGCAACGCCTCGCTCGCGCCGGAGTAGATGACGCCGCCACCCGCGACGACCAGCGGCTTCTTGGCCGACGCGATGACCGCCAGGGCTCGGTCGAGCGCCGCGGGCTCCGGCACGGGTCGCGCGACGTGCCACACCCGCTTGCGGAAGAACTCCTCCGGCCAGTCGAACGCCTCGGCCTGCACGTCCTGCGGGAGGCAGATCGTCACGGCGCCGGTCTCGGCCGGGTCGGCGAGCACCCGCATCGCCGCGAGCGCACTCGGCACGAGCTGCTCGGGGCGGTTGATGCGGTCCCAGTAGCGCGAGACCGGCTTGAACGCGTCGTTGACGCTGATGTCCAGGGTGCGCGGGTCCTCCAGCTGCTGCAGCACCGGGTCGGGGTAGCGGGTCGCGAAGATGTCGCTCGGCAGCAGCAGCACCGGCAGCCGGTTGGTCGTCGCCAGCGCCGCGCCGGTGATCATGTTCGTCGACCCGGGACCGATGGAGGCCGTGACCGCGAGCGCCTGGAGCCGGTTGGTCGTCTTGGCGAAGGCGGCCGCCGCGTTGACGGCGCCCTGCTCGTTGCGGGCCATGTAGTAGGGCAGTTCGCCCGACGCGGGGTCGGTGACCGGGCGGGCGGTCACGCTGTCTCCGCCGCCCGACTCCTCGGCCTGCACCTGGGCCTGCAGCAGGGCCTGCCCGACACCGGCCACGTTGCCGTGGCCGAAGATGCCGAAGATGCCGGGCACGAGGCGCCGTTCGACGCCGTCGCGCTCGCTGTACTGGGCCGCGAGGAAGCGCACGAGGGCCTGGGCCACGGTGAGCCGGACGGTCCGACTACCGGATGACGTCATCGTCATATCTCCTTGAAGTTGCCGCGGTAGAGATGAGATCGGTACGCCGGCTCAGGGCGCGGGAACGAGGATGTCGCGCACCAGGGCGTCGAGGTCCGCGTCCGCCTGCAGGAACTGCCGCAGCGTCTTGCGGGTGGCGCCGAAGTCGTCGAACTGCGCGGGCGTCATGCCGTCGACGTCGTAGGCCTTACGGAAGTCGGGGATCTTCTCGTACAGGGTGTCGATGATCGTCTGGTCGACCGGGATGTCCATGCGCGGGGTCGGGTCGACGCCGCTGGCCTGGAACTTCTGCTGCCACGCGAACGGCGGGGAGAGCACCACGTCGCCGCCGACGAACTCGGTCCACTGCAGACCGTTGCGGTAGGCGGCCGACAGCAGGCGAGAGCGCAGGCCGCGCTCCTTGAAGATGCCGTACGCCTTCTTGAAGGCCGCGACGCCGGCCCACTCCAGGTAGCCCGGGTCGAACACGTGACCCTCGCGCTTGTAGCACTCCTTCATCCAGTCGTCGAGGCGGCCACACATGATCGTGACGACGTGACCGGAGTTCTCCACCGGCTTGCCCTCGGCCTCGCGGCGCTTGAGGCCGCGCTCGATCGCCTCGCCGGCCTCGACGGCCTGCGGCACGGTGAAGGAGACGGTGACGTTCATCGTGACGCCGCGGTAGGCGGCCTCTTCGATGGCCTTGATGCCGACCTGCGTGGCCGGCACCTTGACGATGATGTTCTCCGCGAGGCCGCTGAAGTACTCGGCCTGGTCGGCGAGGGCCTCGGCGTCGCGGTGGAAGCGCGGGTCGGTCTGCATCGAGAGCCGGCCGTTGACGCCCTGGTACTTCTCGAATGCGGGCTCGAGCAGCTTGGCCGCGTCGATGGAGACCTCCTCGACGACCTTCCAGCCGATCTCGGACTCACCGGCGGTGGGGAACTCGGCGGCGAGCTCCTTGATGCGCGCGGTCCAGCGCGGCAGGTCGGCCTTGATGCAGGCGAGCGCGATCACCGGGTTGCAGGTCGCACCGACGGCACCGAACTCGATGGACTGCTTCAACTCGGCCGGGTCCGCCGAGTCGTTCCACAGGACCGTGCCGGTGGTCTCGGTCATCGTGTTCAGCGGCTTCTCGGTGCGGCTGGCGGTGACGGTCATGGTTCCTCCGCGATGAGGCAGTTGGGGTGGCTTCGCGATCCATTCAACCGCTAGCGCGTTCGACCTGTCAACCAAATGTCCTTACAAAGTCTCCCCGGTCCGTCGCTCGCCCGCGGAGCCGGTGGCGCTCGGGCGGCGGGCGTCGCGGCTGCGGAAGTAGGCGGCCAGCAGCGCCCCGGACAGGTTGTGCCAGACGGAGAACACCGCGCCGGGCAGGGCCGCGGTCGGGGTGAAGAACGTCGCGGCCAGCCCGGAGGCCAGGCCGGAGTTCTGCATGCCGACCTCGATCGCCACGGTGCGCGCGACCCGCTCGGGCTGCCCGGTGAGGCGGGCCGCGAGGTAGCCCAGGAGCAGACCCAACCCGTTGTGCAGCACGACGGCGGCGAGGACGATGAGGCCGGCGCCGATGAGCCGCTCGGCGGACAGCGACACGACGATCGCGACGACGATCGAGATCGCCGCGACCGAGAACCACGGCAGCACGGGCAGCAGGGCGGCGACGGCGCGCGGCAGGAAGGCCCGCACGAGCAGGCCGAGGATCACCGGCACGAGCACGATCTGCACCATGCTCACCGCCATGCCGGCGGCGTCGACCGGCAGGCGGGCGCCGACCAGCCAAAGTGTGAGCAGCGGGGTGACGATCGGTGCCAGCAGGGTGGAGATCGAGGTCATCGTCACCGACAGCGCCACGTCGGCACGGGCGAGGTAGGCGACGACGTTGCTGGCGGTGCCGCCGGGCACACACCCGACGAGCACGACGCCGACCGTCAGCTCGTCGGGCAGGTTCAGCGCCGTCGCGACAGCGAGACCGGCCAGCGGCATGACCGCGTACTGCGCGAGCACGCCGAGCAGCACCGGCAGCGGCCGGGTGATGACGAGCGTGAAGTCCGGCAGCCGCAGGGTCAGGCCCATTCCGAACATGATGAGCCCCAGCATCGGGTTGATGAACCCGGCCAGCCCCGAGAGCGGCTCGGCGAAGAAGTAGCCGATCACCCCGGCGGCGAGCACGAGCATCGGGAAGATCGCGACCGCGCGCAACGCGCTGCGTTCCTCGGCGACGGCGGTCGGGGGCGGCGCGGGCGCCAACGGATCAGTCACGGGCACACAGCCTCTCCGAGGTCGTCCACGATGGCAAGGCAGCCGGGCCGCGAGACGGCCAGCCGGCCAGACGGCAAGTCCGCGGGCCGGCCGAACGGCGCGAGGGCAAAGCAACGAGACGGCCAGACAGCGAGCCGGCCAGGCGCGCGGGCGGGCGAGGCGCGCGAGCGGGCGAGGCGCGCGAGCGGCCTTCGCGGGGGCGACCCGCACGGCGCAGGCCCGCACCCCGGTGCGGGATGCGGGCCTGCGCGCGTGACCGCCGGCGGAGCCGGCGCGTGGTTCGTCAGCCGGCGACGACCTGCAGCTGCACGGTCGCCTTGACCTCGGGGTGCAGGGCGACGGTGGCGCTGTGCTCCCCGACCGCCTTGATCGGCGAGGGGAACTCGACGCGGCGCTTGTCGATCGTGATGCCCCGCTCGCTCGCCGCGACCGCGACGTCGGACTGGGTCACCGCGCCGAACAGGCGCCCGCCGGAGGCGGCGTGGGCGCTGATGCGCAGCGGCTGCGCCTCGAGCTGCCCCTTGACGCCCTTGGCCTCGTCGAGGCTCTTCAGCTCGCGGGCCGCGCGGCCCTTCTGCAGATCCTCGACCTGCTTCTGGCCGCCCTTGGACCACGGCGTCGCCAGGCCCCGCGGCAGCAGGAAGTTGCGGCCGTAGCCGTCCTTGACCTCGACGACGTCACCGGCGGAGCCGAGACCGGACACCTCGTTGGTGAGAATGAGCTTCATCGTTCCTCCTTGCGGCGCCCGGCTCAGCGAGCCGAGCTGCTGTACGGCAGCAGCGCCATCTCGCGGGCGTTCTTCACGGCCTTGGCGATGAGGCGCTGCTCCTGCACGGAGACGCCGGTGACGCGGCGGGCGCGGATCTTGCCGCGGTCGGAGATGAACTTGCGCAGCAGCGCGGTGTCCTTGTAGTCGATGTTCTCGATCTTGGCGACCTTGAGCGGGTTCGCCTTCTTCTTGGGCTTACGCACAACGGGCTTGGCCATCGTGGTGCTCTCCCTTCCTGGTGAGAGCCCGGGGCTTCCGGCCCCGGGATGGGTCTTGCTGGATGAACGCGGCGAACCGCGTGGTGACGCGGGCGAACCGCGCCGGGGATGTCGGGCGCCCGCGGCGGGCGGGCGCCGACGACGTCACGGGTGCCGGATCAGAACGGGGGCTCGTCGTAGGACGGGGCGTTGCCCCACCCGCCGGAGCCCGAACCGCCGCCCGGGCCGGAGTTGCCGCCCTGATTGCCCTGGCCACCCTGGCCGCCCTGGCCGCCCTGGCCGCCGGTGGCCCACGGGTCGGAGTCGGGCCGGGACTGGCCGTAGCCGCCCTGACCGCCTCCGCCGTAGCCACCCTGGCCGCCCTGGCCGCCGCCGAAGCCACCGCCACCGCCGCCGCGCTGGGTCTTGTTGACCTTGGCGGTGGCGTAGCGCAGCGACGGGCCGACCTCGTCGACCTGCATCTCCATGACGGAGCGCTTCTGGCCGGTCTCCTTGTCTTCCCACGAGCGGGAGACGAGGCGTCCGGAGACGATGACTCGTGCGCCCCGCTGCAGCGACTCGGCGACGTTCTCGGCCGCCTCCCGCCACACCGAGCAGCGCATGAACAGCGTCTCGCCGTCCTTCCACTCGTTGCTCTGTCGGTCGAACTGTCGGGGCGTGGACGCCACGGTGAAGTTCGCGACCGCCGCACCCGAGGGGGTGAAGCGCAACTCGGGGTCGGCCGTGAGGTTGCCGATCACGGTGATCTGGGTTTCGCCGGCCATGGGATGACTGCCTCTCTGCAGGCTGGAGGGGACGGGGGTGACGTGCGGGTCAGGCGGCCTCGGGCCGGATCAGCTTCGTGCGAAGAATCTGCTCGGACAGCCCGAGCTGACGGTCCAGCTCCTTGGCCGTGGCCGGCTCCGCGGTGAAGTTGACGACGACGTAGACGCCCTCGGAACGCTTCTTGATCTCGTAGGCGAGACGACGACGGCCCCAGACGTCGATGTTGTCGATGGTGCCCTTGTCGTTGGTGATGACAGCGAGGAACCGCTCGAGAGTGGTCGCCACCTGGCGGTCGTCCACCTCGGGGTCGACGATGATCATGATCTCGTACTGACGCATGCTGCTTAACCCACCTCCTCTGGTCTGTAGCGGTCACGGCTGTGGGCCGTGACAGAAGGGTCTTGCTGCGTTGGTCTCGACGACGCGAGGGCGGGCGGCACCCAGCGGCGTACACCGTGGGTTTGGCCCGCATCTCGTGACATCGGCGCGGCCACCCGGCTCCTGCGGAGGAGGACGTGGCCCGCGCGATGCGCCCGGAGGACCGGGCCGTCGATGGGACGTGGTCCAGAGTAACCGCCGCGCACGGCAGTCGCCGAATCCGCTGTGGATAACGCGCGTCGAGCCGGAGCCGGTCGCGCGCCTGTGGACGGATCGGGCGCGTCACGCGGTGAGGACGTGGCAGCGGGCTGCGCTCACCCGAAGGTGACGACGAGGGCGTCGTCCCGACCGGCCGCCGGTCCCGCGGCGTCGTCGGGGTCGCGCCGGGCGGCGATCGCGGCCTCGTCGGCCGGCTCGCCGGGCGCGCCGAGGTCGTCGAGGGTGTCGGGATCGTCGAGGAGACCGAACTCCTCCGGCAGCGGCTGGTCGGGGGGCACCGCGGCGGGCCGGCGCAGCGCGGTCACCGTCACCCGGTAGGCGAGGTA